>CAZMXF010000434.1:0-2621 GCA_964570015.1 uncultured Oscillospiraceae bacterium
TCAGCAGGATGCTGACCACGCAGAGGATCGGAATGCCGACGCAGCGGCGGCAGAGCTCCATATACGCCAGGATCGCCACCACCGCCATCACGACCATTTTCGGGTCCCGCGTCACGCGGGCGGCCAGCTTGATGATGGAGTGGGCGTTCAGCGCACAGTAAAAGAAGGGGAGCGCGCCGAGGATCAGTATGACGATGTCATACCAGGGGATGTAATTGGGACGGACATGCTTCTTGCTGATGGGATAGTTCAGATATCCCAGAACAAGAATCAGCCCGAGGAAGAGATTCAGTTTCTCCTCCGGCATCATGGTGCTGAAGAGCGTGACCCAGATGCAGTAGAGCGAAAAAGCCGCACAGAGATAGCGGATGACCTTGCGGGGAACCCCTGTCCAGATGCGGACATTGGACTCCCGGTCATACTTTTTCATCATCTCTTCGACATCTTTCACGGTGCCGACTTCGAGTTCCTCCGGACGGGTGTTTGGTTTATTCTCTGCCACTTGCTCATCTCCTCCGATGGATTGGGGCTGCGGATTCGGAATCCGCAGGAATGAAAAGCAGGGCGCCGTATACGCGGCGCCGCTGCATCAAGAAAGCGCTGAAAATTTGGGAAGGGTACGAAGGATTACTCTGCGGGAACCTCAATGCCCTTGTCGGCGAAGTACTGGACCGCACCGGCGTGATAGGGGACACCGACGAAGGAGGAGGCGAACTCCAGGCTCAGCTCGTTGGCCTTGTCATGGACCTTGGCCAGGTCGTCGAGATTCTCATAGACGCCGCAGAGGAAGTTGTAGACGTCGACATCGGCCACATCATTGGAGGCGATGACCACAGCGCTGACCGCAACCGTGGTGGCATCCTCGGGCATGCCGTAGGTGTCGGCCGGGATCACAGCCTTGGAGTAGAACGGGGAAGCCTCGATCAGGGCATCGATATGCTCGTCATCCAGGCTGACCAGGTATACGCTCTTGCTGGCTGCGAGGGAGGTGATGGCGGTGGTGGGGGCGCCGGCGACGACGAAGGCCGCGTCGATCTGGCCGTCCTGCAGAGCTTCCGCGCTGTCACCGAAGGACTGGTAGGTGGGCTTGATGTCGTCTTCGGTCAGATCATAGGCGCCGAGGACGTCGATGGCGTTGAAGTACACACCGGAACCGGCAGCGCCGATGGAGACGGCCTTACCCTTCAGGTCGGCAACCGTCTTGATGTCCGGGTTCAGGGTGACGATCTGTACCTGCTCCATGTAAAGGGGAGCCACGATGGAGAAGTTCGTGATGGCGCCGATCTCCTCAAAGGAGCGGGTGCCGGCATAGGCATAGGCCAGAACGTCGGACTGGGAGAAGCCAATCTGTGCATCGCCAACGTCAATCGCGTCGATGTTGGCCGCGGAGCCGCCGGAGGTGATGGCCGTGACGTTAGTGCTGGTCACATCGCTCACCTTCTGGGCAAGGACGCTGCCGAAGCCGTAATAGGTGCCCGCTTCGCCGCCGGTGGTGAAGGTCAGCTTGCTGCCGCCGTCTTTCGGAGCGACTGCGTCATCCGCGAATGCCGTTACGCCGAGGGCGCAGATCATGGCAAGGGCGAGCAAAACTGCGAGTATTTTTTTCATCTTTGTTTCCTCCTGTATCTTGCGAGTTTTATTGAAGTGCTGTATTATAATACAACAAAACGAATTGGAATGCAAGAGTAAATGTGTGACAATATTTAAATATACCTGTATACACATTGAGGGCTGGTACAAATGAATGTGAAACTGATTGCGTTTGACCTGGACGGGACCCTTCTGGATGACGACAAACACCTGCCACCGGAGAATCTCACTGCGCTGCAGGCCGCGCACGCACAGGGTATTTTCCTGGTCCCTGCCACGGGGAGGATCCTGAAGGCGCTGCCGGAGGAGCTGCTGGCACCGGGACTGTTTCGCTACTTTATCTTTGCCAACGGCGCATTGGTCTACGACCTTCAGGAGCAACGGGCGCTTTACCGGGCCCGGATTGAGCCGGAGCTCGCGGTACGGCTCTGTACATACATGGACACACTTCCGGTTCTTTATGACTGTTATCGGGGAGACTGCGGTTATATGACGCAATGGATGTACGACCGGGCTCCGGAGTTCTTTGAGACCGAGCCGCATATCCTGAAGCTGGTCAAGAGCCTGCGCCGCCCGGTCCCGGACCTGAAGCAGAAGATTCAGGAGGACGGGCTCCCATTGGAGAAGCTCCAGATGTTCTTCCGGACGGAGCACATGGACGAGCGCGCGCGGCAGCTGGAGCTGGTGCCGCAGCTGTTCCCGGAGCTGATCGCTTCCTCGTCCCTGCGCAACAACATTGAGATCAACAGCGCCCGCGCCGGGAAGGGAAACGCCCTGCGTGCGCTGTGCGAGAAGCTCGACCTGGACACTTCGGAGAGCGTCGCCTTCGGAGACGGACTGAACGACGCGGACATGCTACGGGCGGCAGGACGGGGCTGCGCGATGCAGAATGCGGTTCCCGCAGTAAAGGATGCCGCAGATGTCATTGTCGAAACCAACAACGGCGCCGGCGTCGGGAGGGAAATTTTCCGCCTGCTCCGAGGCGCGGAATGAGCATTCCCTGTCCGTTTTCCGGAAAACAGGAGAATTTG
>CAZMXF010000435.1:0-2615 GCA_964570015.1 uncultured Oscillospiraceae bacterium
TCAGACGGGCCTCGATCTCGCCGGGCATGAAGATCTCCTTCACGCCGGTGGCGGTCCGGCTGTTTTTGAGCATACTCGCATAAAGCGAAGCGTGCTCTTTGAAACGGTCGACATCTATGAAGTGTGCAATATCCAGCAGAATCACGGCAAAGCCGGTCTCCTCAGGTCTCATGTCCTCCACGAACGGAATTTCCGGGCTGGTAAGTGCATCAGACAGAACGCCGCCGAACAGATCGACAAATACGGCAAGGCCATACCCCTTGTGGCCGCCCATGGGGCGGACGCAGTAGGCCACATGCGGATCGGTGGTCGGGTTGCCGTCATAGTCGTTGGCCCAATCCGGGGGCATCTCCCTGTTCTCGCGGCGATAGGCCTGCACCTTTCCGATGGCAACACCGCTGGTGGAGATATCAATCACGATCGGACGGTTCGGATTCGTTGTGGGGCAGCCCATGATAATCGGGTTTGTGCCGATGAGACGATCTGCGCCGCCGAACGGAGCCTGGCAGGGATAGGTGTTGCTCATCACGATGCCGATCATGTTATCCTCTGCCATGCGGTGGCCGTAGTAGCCTCCGCAACCGATATTCGCACTGTTGCGCCCCACACCTGCGGCAACGCCATACTTCCTGGCACGTTCGAGCACCGCATCATAGACCCGGTTTACCGCTGCGATACCAGAACCGCCGCCGCAGTCAAAAGCGAGAGACGCGTCTGCGTCTTTCACACAGCGGAAGTCGGGCTGCGCCTGCAGCGCGCCTGCCATATACTGCCTCAGGTAGATACAGAGGCGGGATAAGCCATGGGAATAAGTGCCGGTGAAGTCAGAGTGGGTGACAACTGCAGCAAGATAGTTGGCGTCAATCTCGTCGACATTTAGCGGTGCGACCAGACGCTTTATCAGGGTGATCTGCTGATCATAAGAAAGATGCAACATAAGTCAGTACCTCCAATATTGTTTTTTCTTTGTTTTTACTATAATATCATGCCCCAGCCGCTGCTGCAAGTCCCAGCAGATTCTTCCTGATGATTGAATTGCTGTCACCATTTCCCTGCGTATATGGACTATGTCTCTTACCCTGCTGATCCTCACTGCTGTTTCTTCATACAGGTGAAATACGGTCCGGGCATGAAAAAACCAGGAGATTGCTCTCCCGGTTTTTTCATGAGATTTGTTTTCTCAGCCAAGTGCTGCAAGGCCGGCTTCTGCCACAGAGGTGTCCTCTGCGACACTGCCGCCGGAAACACCGATGCCGCCGATCTGTACCCCGTCTTCATTGTAGATGGGAATACCGCCGCCGAATTCAACGATGCGTCCTGCGTGCTGAACTGCAATCCCCTGAAGTTCCGCTCCTTCAATGGCAAGATCCTTCACGGTAGCACTCGGCATTTTCAGCGCAACAGCGGTAAAGGCCTTATTGGGGGAAATCTCCAGGCTTGCAAGCAGAGAATTCTCCATTCTGTGAAGCAGAACCAGGTTGCCGCCCATATCACACACACTGATGACCATGGGGACATCGATTTCCACTGCCTTCTCCTGCGCGGCCTGAACCATGACCATGGCCTTGTCCAGAAGTTCTCCGCCGGATGCAGTCAGCTCCGGATCGGTGCCCTCTTCATATGCGGCCAGGCCGGCTTTTGCCACAGAGGTATCCTCGGCAACACTGCCGCCCGAGACACCGATTCCGCCGATCTGTACTCCGTCCGGATTGATGATCGGGAATCCGCCGCCGAACTCAACGATTTTGCCGGCATGCTGCACGGCGATACTCTGCAGCTCGGCGCCTTCAACCGCGAGGTCCTTTACGGTTTCACTTGGCATTTTCAGCGCTACCGCTGTATAGGCCTTGTTCTGAGATATCTCCATACTGGCCAGCAGCGAGCCCTTCATTCTGTGGAACAGGACGACATTGCCGTCCATATCCATCACAGTGATTACCATGGGTACATTGATTTCTTCCGCCTTGTTCATAGCCGCTTTGACCATGACCTGGGCGATGTCCAGAAGCTCGCCGTTCTGTGTATCTGCAAAGGCAGTAACGCTGAGTGTGGCGAGCATCAGGCACACCAGTACCAGTGCGAGCAGTTTTTTCATTTGCTTTGTCCTCCTTACATTTTTCGATTAGATTTGCCGTTCTGGCTGATTCAAGGATAGCACCGGAGGCGGATATAAGTCAATTATCAATCTTTTATCAGGACAATTTCGTTTACTTGTATAAAAACGGCAGTCCAAATTTGAACAAATTGACAAACAGGGACTGCCTCACCACTTTTGGCGGGGCAGTCCCTGCTGGATGCCGATAACAGCACCGGAGCCGTTCTCCAAAGCAATTCACCCGCCCCTCTCGGGACGGGTGAATCATCAGATGTTGTATGAATTACTCGTTGATGCCGATAACAACACCGGAGCCGACGGTACGGCCGCCTTCACGGATAGCGAAGCGAAGGCCGTTCTCGATGGCGATCGGGGTGATCAGCTCGACGTCCATGTCGACGTTGTCGCCGGGCATGCACATCTCAACACCCTCGGGGAGGGAGATGACGCCGGTAACGTCGGTGGTACGGAAATAGAACTGCGGTCTGTAGTTGTTGAAGAACGGGGTGTGACGGCCGCC
>CAZMXF010000436.1:0-2606 GCA_964570015.1 uncultured Oscillospiraceae bacterium
TGAACACGCAGACCAGGCTGCGGCTGTCGTCGCCCGGAATCCGAAGGAAAGCGATGGAACTTCGAGGTGCATCATCCACATTCAGCCAGCGGAAGCCGTCCCAGGAATGATCCTGCATCCATAGTGCGGGATAGCTCCGATATAGCCGGTTGAGAGCACGGACCCACTCTCTCATGCCGCTGTGCTTCGGATAATCCAACAGCATCCAGTCCAGCGGCTGCTGCCAGTTCCATTCGATGAACTGCGCAAATTCGCTTCCCATGAAGGTAAGCTTCTTGCCCGGGTGTGCAAACTGATACCCGTACAGCGTCCGTAATGAGGCAAACTTTTGGTCATAATCCCCGCTCATCTTGTTGACCATGGAGCACTTTCCGTGGACCACCTCATCGTGCGAATAGGCCAGAACGTAGTTCTCCGCGAAAGCATACATCATGGAGAAGGTCAGCCGGCTGTGATTGGCCGAGCGGAAGAAGGGATTCAGAGCCATATAGTCCAGTGTGTCATGCATGAAGCCCATGTCCCACTTCAGGCAGAAGCCGACACCGCCCACATCAGGTGGAGCCGTAATCAGAGGGAATGCGGTGGATTCCTCCGCAATGGTAACCGCACCGGGATAGGTGGTCAGAACCGCTTCGTTCATGTTGCGCAGGAAGTCCAGCGCGTCAAGGTTGATATAGCCTCCTTCACGGTTGGGGGTATACTCCCCTTCTTTCCGTCCATAGTTGAGGTACAGCATGGAGGAGACGGCGTCAACGCGAATGCCGTCGATATGGTATTCCTCAAAGAACAGGCAGGCAGAAGAGATCAGGAAGCTCTGCACTGGCGGACTCGCATAGTCGAAGATCAGCGTGCCCCACTCGGGGTGTTCTGCCATGCGCTGCTCCTTGCACTCAAACAGATTGGTTCCGTCAAAGCGGGCAAGACCGTGACCGTCTTTCGGGAAGTGCGCCGGCACCCAGTCCATGATCACGCCGATGCCTGCCCGGTGGAGGGTATCGACAAAATACCGGAAATCATCCGGTGTGCCGTAACGTGAGGTCGGAGCATAGTAGCCGGTCACCTGGTAGCCCCAGGAGCCGTCATAGGGGTACTCCGTGACCGGCATGATCTCCACATGCGTAAAGCCCATTTCGGCACAGTATTCCGCAAGTTCGTCGGCCACGGTCCGATAGGTGATGCCATAGGTCGGAGAGCGCCAGGAGCCAATATGCAGTTCATAGATGCTCATCGGATCTGTCATGAAGCTCTTCTGCTTCCTGGCCTCCATATAGTCCTCGTCCTGCCAGATGTAATGCCCGCCATCCCAAACGATGGATGCGGTAGCGGAACGGTTCTCGGACCATGAGGCAAAGGGGTCGGATTTCAAAAAAGTTCTCCCGTCGGCACCGGTGATGCAATACTTATAATGCTGTCCGACGGACACGTCGGCGCGAAATGCCACCCAGACACCGCCCTCCATACGCTCCATCGGCTGATCCCCCCAGGCGTTGAAGTCGCCGGTGAGACTCACGGCCTGTGCATTCGGGGCCCAGACCACAAAACGGTATTCGCCGAGTTCCGGAATCCAGCGGCAGCCGTAGCAGAGCCAGGCCTTTCTCGCGTGTCCGGTGTTATAGAGCCAGATGTCGTCTCTCGGGATAAAAGAAAGATGCCGTTCGTCCATCGCTTGTCTCCTTTCCGTCGCGGCCCGAAGCCGCAGTCATGATGGTAGGATGATGTTCAGATCAAAGGCGCCGTCAACGCCGCCTGCATAGGTGGAATCGGTCTGCTGCCAGATGGAATACGTACGGATATATGCCGGAAGGCGGTTCTCAACCGTGTAGCTTGCCATCCATAGCGGGAGGTATTTTACCGCTTCCGTGTCCAGGTCAAACCGGGCATAGCCCTCCGAGGCATAGAGCCCGGCCTCATATCCGGCCTGTCGGATTGCATTGCAGAAGCTCTCGATCACATCAGCCCGCTCTCCCGGTGTCAGGCTGTCAGAGCGTCCGTGCGGATAGTCGCCGGAATACTCCATGTCGATGTAAACCGGCAGATCCAACCGGAAGCCATCCAGTATTTCCAGGGCGGCGGTCGCCTCTTCGAGTGCTTCCGCGGGATTTACCGCGGTGGAGTAGAAGTAAGTGCCGACCTGCAGTCCGGATTCCCGTGCAAGATGCAGATTTGCCTGAGTTTCACGATCACCGTAAAGCCGGCCGCTGCCGCCCCAGCCTCGGCCGCCCAGTCGGATGATCACAAAGCTGAAGCCCTGCTCCCGCAGCGCGGAGAAGTCGATCTGATTGTTGAATTGTGAGAGATCGAGACCGATCTGCTCTGCTTCCCTCCCGGATTCGTCATAATAGTGGAGTTTTCCCCCGATGTTCACCAGATCAGCGACAGCGGAGGATGCTGTCCAGCGTGTGAGACAGAGTATGAGGCTGAGCAGAATCGGAATCAGTCTGTGTTTCACTTGAGCGCGACGCGCTTGTAGGCCTTCTTGCCACGGCGCAGCAGGAAGCCCTTGCGGAGCTCGTCCTCCGTGATCATGCGGGATGGGTTCTTTTCGACTTCTCCGTCGATGCTGACACCGCCCTGCTGAATGTTTGTGCGGGCATCGCTGCGGCTCT
>CAZMXF010000437.1:0-2584 GCA_964570015.1 uncultured Oscillospiraceae bacterium
GTTCTTTTCTGGTTTCTGTGCTTTCTACGGAAATCAGGCCTGCCTTTCAAATGAACATAATAAATCCATTATATAACATAAAGCTATTTAACTAATTATATATACACCAAAACCAGCAAATTGTCAAATGAAAAAAGAGAAACAGAATCTGAGAATCGAATAAAAAAACGGCTCCGAAGAGCCGCTGAGAGAACCTGTTTCAGGCGATGTCTTCTACCACCTTGCTGGGAGGGGAAAGGAGTATTTCGGGGTGCTCGAACATATAGCGGTAGGCGAGTAGCATCTGCGCCCAGTAATGACCGTCTACAATGCCCTCATCCAGAACAAACTTGCAGTCAACATACTTCCTGTCGACCATCTCGCCCCGGCGATTGAGCTCATAGGCGTGGCGCTTGGCGCCAAATGCGATAAAAGCGGGCAGTGTGCCGAAGTTATAGATATGGTGGTAAATCGGCCCGATACGAAGAGAGCCGAGATCCGTGATGATCATGGAGCCATGGAAGGGACTGACATTCAGAAGAGACTGGGGAATCCAGCCAAAATAATCCATCACACGGAGCATCGTGAGAGCAAAGCGGATCAAAAACCGGGGCAGGCGGGCAATCAAATCTGCAACGTCTTCGGTGCCGTTGTTCTCTTCACTGGACTTGATCTCGTCGATCTTTTCGTTCATCTTTCGATAGACATCCAGGACCGTATCAGTCGGTTCAAAGACGACTTTGATGGTGGTTTCGGTGGCGTCAATGCTGAGGGCGCGTTTGACCGTCATGACTACCTCAATGTTATTGCGGGCATATATCCTCCGGCCGACTACGAAGCGGTTAATGCCCGGCATTCTGGAAATCCCGCGGATATATGCCGCGATCAGAAAATGCAAAATCCCGATGCCCTTGTATCCATCCACACGGAGCTTGCGAAGCATGCGGTCAAGTTGGGTAACCTCGAAAGCTTCCTCATAATGAATATAGCGATCATTCCGCTGCGGCATAATATACGGAATAAACTTTGCAAAACCTGGCAAAGAGCGAAGCAAGCGCCCTTCTTTTCTATCACCCATACGGCGGCGACGGGCTGTAGCCATAACATCTCCTCCTGAAACAGTTAAAAGAATGAAAACAGCTGCATTATACCATAAGAGGCAGGAAACACAACCTATTTTTTGCGCCGGAGACGGCGAATATCGGTGCCATAGAAAGGCAGTTCCAGAAACTCGCCATGAATCCGGGAGCAGATCTGTGGGGTATAGCGGCGGGAGAGCTCCTCATCGGAACAGTTGGTGCTGATGATGGTTCTGTGGTTCTCATTCAGACGGGTATTGATCAGCATATAGAGCGCACTGACGGACATCGGTGTGACCATCTCGGTTCCCAGATCATCTAGGATCATCAGATCGCAGGAGAGCATGCGCTTTACCCGAACCGAAGCGGCCTCGGCTTCTTCCGGATTGCGGGAAAACTTCTGCCGCTCAAACGCTTCCAGAGCGGTGGAAGCAGAGTCATAACATACGGAATACCCCTTTTCGGCGACGACACGTGCAATGCAGGCGGAGAGATAGGTCTTTCCGAGTCCTGTGCCGCCGCGCAGAAGAAGATTGGAGGAGACATCCGGGAAACGATCCGCAAACTTCCTGCAGCCGGCAAATACGACCGCCATTGCCTCTCTGGGAATGCAGCCCGACTCAGGCTCCAAGTTATCGGAATAGTAATTCAGGTCAAAATTGTCAAAGGATTCGTCGCCGTTTTTCAGCAGACCGGATAGCTCCTTCGTGATCTCCAGGTTGCAGCGCCTGCGGAGACAGTCGCAGACCTCAGCGTCCACATAGCCGGTATCCCGGCACTTCGGACAGGTAAAGATCTCGTCCAGCCAGTCAATGGAATATCCGTTTTCTGTCAGAAGCTCGGCTCGGCGCATCTGAAGGTCGAGGTTACGCTCCTGAAGATGTCGGATCTGCTCCTGCAGGTCCGCTGGTTTGGAGAGCGTCAGACGGACCAGCTCTGCCATGTGGGACCGTAAGGTGAGATCAATCTGCTCCAGTTCCGGAACCCGATGGTAGGCCTCGTCAATCCGGCGCTGATGCTCGGCCAGATTTGCCTCCCGATCCTTTTCCAGTCCGGCGCGGGCAAGCGCCAGAAGCTTTCCGTCATACGTCATAGCGATTCTCCTGCTATATCTGATTCACCTTGTCCCAGAGGCTGCCGAGACTTTCGGCCGTTCGCGGTTCGGAACCGGAGGAAGAACGGCTTCGTGCGGACTGATCCTTCTCCCGGATCTCGGCCAGGGAGTGCAGACCCTTCTCGTTCCAGCTCATCAGAATCTTGTTCATATAGGCGGGGCTGAACTTGCGGGTGTTGGTGACGGTCTTGTCATAGGCTAGGGCAATGGCGTCCGCGGAAAAGCCCCAGTTCAGCCACTGTTCCACGTACCGGCGCTCGGTATCCGTGAAATCCCGGTCGACGATCTTCATGGAGGCTTTGATGTCGCCTTCCTGACTGCGCCGCTCCCTTGCCAAACGGATATAGCGCTCGGCGGAGTCGAAATCCGTGATGCCGCGTTCAGCCCAGACCCGAGCTTCCAGTTCAAAAGC
>CAZMXF010000438.1:0-2579 GCA_964570015.1 uncultured Oscillospiraceae bacterium
ACGCCGGTCACGTTCGTTCTCGATGGTGCGGGAGGCCATAACACCCGGCACGCCGCAGCCCATGCCTACCAGCATCGGGATGAAGCTCTTGCCGGAAAGACCGAAGCGGCGGAAAATCCGGTCCATGATAAAGGCGATACGCGCCATATAGCCGCAGTCCTCCAGGATGCAGAGCATCAGGAACAGCACCAGCATCTGCGGGACGAAACCAAGCACCGCACCCACACCGGCGAAAATACCGTCGGAAACCAGCCCGGTCAGCCAGTCCGCTGCACCGAGGCCCTCCATGATGCTGCGGGAGCCTTCCGTCAGCCACTCGCCGCCCAGCACGTCGTTGGTCCAGTCGGTCAGGAAGCTGCCAAAGGGTCCCATGGCAATCCAGTAAACCAGATACATGATCACTGCGAAGATGGGCAGGCCCAGCAGCCGGTTTGTGACGACACGGTCGATCTTGTCTGAAGTGCTGAGTCCGCCTGCATTTGCCTTCCTGTAGCAGCCCTTCATTACACCTGCAATCCAGACGTAGCGTTCGTTGGTGATAATACTCTCCGCGTCATCGTCAAGCTCTTTCTCGGCAGCGGCGATGTCCTTCTCCACATGATCGAGGACACTTTGCTCCAGCTTCAGTTTCTCCTGCACCTTGGTGTCGCGCTCAAATATCTTGATCGCATACCAGCGCTGCTGTTCCTCCGGCAGGCGATGTACGGTGACTTCTTCAATGTGGGCAAGTGCATGTTCCACCGCACCGGAGAAGCTGTGCTGCGGGATGGTCTTCGTCCCTTCGGCGGCTGCGATGGCTGCCTCTGCGGCATTCTCGATTCCCTCGCCCTTCAGGGCGGAGATCTCTACCACTTTGCAGCCGAGCTGACGGCTGAGCTCCCGGACATTGATGTTGTCACCCTTCCGGCGGACCAGATCCATCATGTTCAGAGCGATAACCACCGGGATCCCGATCTCCACCAGCTGCGTCGTCAGATAGAGATTGCGTTCCAGGTTCGTCGCATCGACGATGTTCAGGATGACGTCGGGACGCTCCTCGATGAGGTAATTCCGGGCGACCACCTCTTCCAGGGTATAGGGAGAGAGGGAATAGATGCCCGGGAGGTCTGTCACGATGATATCCTTATGGTTCTTCAGACGGCCTTCCTTTTTCTCAACTGTGACGCCGGGCCAGTTACCGACAAATTGATTCGAGCCGGTCAGGGCATTGAACAGGGTCGTCTTGCCGCTGTTCGGGTTGCCCGCGAGGGCAATGCGGATCTGCTTCTCCATCTCGTTTCTCCTTTGCTTCTTTCAGACAGCTTCGACTTCGATCATATCGGCATCCGCCTTGCGGAGGCTCAGTTCGTAGCCTCGCACTGTGAGTTCAATCGGATCACCCAGCGGAGCCACCTTGCGGACATAGACCTCTGTCCCTTTGGTAATGCCCATGTCCATGATACGGCGTTTGACCGCGCCCTCTCCGTGGAGTTTCACAACCTTCACCGTCTCCCCGATTCTAGTTTCTCTGAGAGTTTTCATTCTGTTCTTCTCCTTTTTTATATCATGATTTTCCCAGCCATTTCGCGGCTGATGGCCACGCGGGAATCCTTGACCTTCACAATCAGATTTCCGCTGATTTCAGAGACAACCGTTACGGTTCCGCCGACCACAAAACCAAGATCCTCCAGATGTTTTTTTGTCTCCTGATTTCCGCCGACTTTCCGGATAATATTGTCTTCGCCCACACCAGCGAACAGAAGAGGCATCATATGCCGCGTCCTCCTTCACTTTATACAACATTCTTTATTTCCTGCTAAAATATATTAGGTTTTACTAATCTATAACGCAGTTTACACTCTCTAACTATTTTTGTCAATATCTTCAGGTAAAAAACATCTAATTTGAGATAGAAAAATTTAACCGTGCAGCAAATAGGTGGGCGCCGCTCCCCCATGGCCTGAAAAGGTCGAAGGAGAACGGCGCCCGATGGCTTTTCTGTATTTTCCGGGTCTGCCCGACCGTCAGCGGTCAAAGCAAAAGAGAATTGGCCTGCCTTCGCAGCGCAGCATACCGTCTGCAACTCTGACGGTCGTTCCGTCGATCAGGTTTTCATAGCTTCCGTCCGGCGCATCCACCTTCACCTCGGCACATGCCGACTTCAGGCTGAAGACCCCGATCTTTTTCCGTTTTTCATTCTGCCGCAGAAGCACCGCAATGTCGTGCCCGTCGTCTGCGCGCGCCTCAAAGGCATCATCGGCATCCAACACCGTATGCTTCAGATCGCTGAGATGCCGGAGATAGTCGCTGATATCCCGTCCGCTCCGTGGGAAGACCTCCCGCTCGAAGAGGCTGGGGGTGTGCTCACAGCTGAACTCCTGTCCTGCATAGAGCAGTGTCGTCCCTTTCAGGAAGAAAAGCATGGCCGTGTAATTATCCCGGTCGCTCTCACTCTGGACGGAGGCGCAGATGCGCGGCTGGTCGTGGTTTTCCAGGAAACGCAGCTTGTTGTAGTTTGCCGGATATACGGCCTCCTGGAAGTTCATGTTGTCCAGCCAGTGGCTCAGCACCACTTCACCGCGCAGATAGCGGTCGAAGCT
>CAZMXF010000439.1:0-2572 GCA_964570015.1 uncultured Oscillospiraceae bacterium
GGCGGCGACCGCCAGCAGCTGCATGAGCTGATCCGGCGCTGCTCCATGGAATCTGTCGCTGTCATGCGGGAAGGGCTCCCCTGCGACCTGCTCTCCCGTCTGGCACAGCAGCCGGAATTCGGGCTCTCCGAGAATGAGCTCAATGCATTCCTTGACCCGGCCGCCTTTATCGGACGCGCACCGCAGCAGGTGGAGCGTTTCCTGGACAGATTCAGATCGCTCTGGGCAGATGCGTCTTCCGAGGCCGCCGAGATCACGATCTGAGGCTCACATACAGGTATAAAAAACCTCCTGAAATAGATTTGGTTCTTTACCTTGTCTATTTCAGGAGATTTCTTTCTTGACAGAGAAAAAGCGCTGCAGGTTTAGGGGTGCCATTTCGACAATCAGGATTCTTTCTTAAGGGGGACGCAGATATAACTGACCGTGTCCTCCGGCTTTTCTGCGGGGGGCATATAGACTTCGATGGAATAGTTGCCCGCAAGGGAGTACCCCTGCAGCGACGGCAGCCACTCCGACCAGATCTTCGTATTCACGCTCTGCAGACTTTTGGGCAGCGGTCCCTTGCAGACAAACTCTGCCCACAAACTGCCGGGAATCTGATAAGTTTCACAACCTTCCGGTATATCTACCCAGGGAGCATAGAGATCGGCAATCCAGTAGTCAAAGTCTTTTCCGTCCATGTCCAGGCAGATTCCGAACATTCCCTTCAGGCCTTTTCGATCCGCTGTCCATTCATTCCAGAACTTTGGAATCTCCTGATAGCTTGTCTCCGCGTTGAAGCGTCGTTTAAAGCCGACAATGGTAAACGGAGCCTTTTCTACAATTCGATAATCCAACATACTTCCACCCTCCAGTGTGATTTTGATTCAACCTGCTTCACATTCCCTGATCCACTCGTCCAGAAACATCATCTGCTCTTCCGTGTGAAACCAATGCTCTCCGCTTTCCATTACCGTCAGTTTTGCATTGTATTCCATCGCAAAAGCTGCGATTGTTTCGTATGAGGTCAGATCATCTTTTTTCCCATACAGGATCTCGGTTGGTACATTCCAATGAATGGGATGCTCCCGCACATAACACAGATAGTCCCATGACAGATCTTCACCGAAAGCGGTTTCGATCACGCCTTTCTCTTTCAGTATCTCCTCCGTCACCCGGGACCAGTTCATCATGTCATAAATCAAGCGCTCCATATCGACAATGGGTGAAATGAAGTATGCCTGATCAATCAGCCCGTCGATCCCCGCGCTCATACTGAAAAATGCGCCGATACTGTTTGCGATCAGGGTGATGCTTTCATATCTGTCCTTCAGTCTTGTCACTGCGTCCAAGATTTCCGCGCCTGTTTCCCACGGGCTGAAGGTCTGATAATCCAGACCGATCACCTCACTTCCGGGAAACAGCGGTCTGTAATGCTCGCTCTCTGCGGCACTTCCGCCTTTTCCGTGGATGTATAACACCAGATCTTTCATAAACCGCTCCTTGTCATGCTGCCGTTTCGCAAAACCATCTCCTGCCCAGCAGGGAAGTGACCTTTCGTTCACCTATTATAGTGAACGAAAGGTCACTTGTCAAGTATTTTTTCTAATCGCATTCTGGTCAGTCCGGAAGATGATCGAGCGCATATTTCAGGAAGTGCTCCGCTGCCGGTGAACGATCTTCTTTTCTTGGTGCCGCAATTCCAATCTCCACCTCCACCGGCGGGTCCGTCGGAAGCGTAATGATATCCGAGAGATCCAAACCATAGGCAAGGATCGCGTTGCTCAAAGCGACCCCCAATCCCGCTGCGACCATCGCATGTGTTGCCTGAACGTCTTTTGAGAGGAACCGGCTGTGCGGCGCAATCCCGTTGGCTCGAAACGCTCTGCTGTTGTCGGTCTCCTGACCGGGAAAGGTATCAATATAGGGATCTGTTTCAAAGTTCCTGAGCGGGTAAATACCGTTTTTCACACACGGATGATTCCGGGGCAGCCAAGCCAAAAGAGGATCTTTTCTCAGCAGGTGGAATTCATAATCGCCCTCTCTCCTGCTCACAATGCTGAAATCAAGTTCATGCCTGGTCAGCTGTGAGTAGAATTCACTGCTGCTGCCCTGCAGGAAGCGGACCTCAATTCCGGGATGCCTCTTGGAAAAAGCTGCAATCGTCTGTGCCAGCCAATCGTAATATGCGCCATATACGCTTCCGACACGAATCACGCCGGTATCCAGTCCGCGCACAGCGGAACTGCGTGCTTCATAGAGTGCCCCAAGACGCGCCAGTTCCTGCAAGGTAGGCAGCATGCGTCTGCAATCCTCGGTCGGGACAACACCGTTCTTACTGCGCAAGAGCAGAGGAAAGCCGCTCTCAGCTTCCAGTGCAGCCATCATCCGGCTGATACCCGAAACGGTATAACCGAGTTTTTCCGCTGCGGCAGTGATGCTGCCGCTTTCCAATACACAAAGCAACGCCGCACATTTATCTGTATCCATAAGCCGAGCACTTCCTTGATATTTAATCAAATCATTATTGATTTAATCTCGCTTTACGCAAGGATAACATGCCGTTATACTGTGTGTCAAGAAAGACAAT
>CAZMXF010000440.1:0-2567 GCA_964570015.1 uncultured Oscillospiraceae bacterium
AAATCAGGAGATGAACTACCCGCCGATTATCGGGAATGATATGAGCATTCAGGGCGTGGCCGTCCAGGTCATGAAGTCGTTGGAATAAATCACTGAGGAGAAGAACGAGCAAGCTTTTGTTTCCCTGATCCGTTTGAGTGATAATCATACTTATCATTTGGAGGATTGTTTGATGAACAAAGAGGTCAAAGACTTGGAAGAAGAATACAAGTGCAAGGGGCAGACGGTAATCTGTCCGAGGTGCCGCAGAGAGCATTTCAGCCCTTATCTGGTTATGGATGAATACGTCAACTGTGAGTGCGGCTTCCGATTCTACGCATTTGCAGACCGAGGACTGAACATTATCATGACACCGGAAGAAGTTGGGTATGAACCGGTCGCCAGAGCAATGCGGAGATTTATCGTTTCTACCGGACGCTGCACGGATATTCCTCCAAGCCTTTATTTGGAACCGTCCGGCTCGGTTGAGTATGATGTGTCGGTTGAAGAAAAAGACCTGGATACCGTGCTGGAGGAGACGCTGGAAGAATACCAGGCAACAGTTTTCGGACAGTGCTACCTGACAAGGGAGCTGATCTGCTCCATCTATGATTCCTTCGAGAGCGGTCATGACGTTGAACTGAAAAAGCAGAAAGACCGCGTGGATGTCATTGAGCTGAAAAAGAAAAAGATTGCCGACCAGAGCATCCGGCAGCACGCAAGACCTCTGGCATATAACGAGATTGTAAGTCCAATACGAAGAAGCAGCCACCCGCTTACCGGAGGCGTCCTGCTTGGAAGTCAGGAGTACCGGAGGCCGAGTCAACTGTAACTGAATAGCCGAAAGGCAAACCGTGCAGGAAGTGGCTTGCACGAAGGGCCAAGTGGGGCCGAAACACATTGCAGAACGTGGGTAAACTCTGCCATGAAAATCATTTTTCATGGGAGTATCGAACACACTGCAGGTGTTTCGGCCCTTTTTCTGTTTTTCAGAAAAAATTTGCCAGACTGAGCTAGCAAAAGCAGGGGCAAAGTTTGGGGTAAGTGAGGAGGGTGCGAGTTATGCGAGGGCCAGGTTAAACACTTTTCTCAAGCGTCAGGGGAGATTTTGAACAAATCAACCCTTTTGATCCTATAAGGAGAATCAGAGACCATGTAGGTCCTGAACTCCCGTAAAAAAAAACGGGTGAGTTCGGGGCCTTGTGGTGCTGCTCTCACACAATGCAGGCAGGAACCTCTTTCCTTCGATCACCCGTGAAGCCGAAAGGCAGAAAGGTGATCAGAAATGACTTTACAGGATGTTTTGAGAGAGATTCCCGCCGCGCGTTATACCAAGAGAGTGCCGTCCGTAATCAAGCTGGCAGAGGAAGGAATTCCCGTGTTATGGGATGAGCTGGATGACGATACCAGCGCGACCATCTACAGCAACGGTTTTGTTCTGTTCCAGTCCGGCGACCATGCGACTGTATTCCCGCTGCATGACTGCAAAAGCTATGAATACTGCTCCGCTGAGGAAAAGAGCTTTATACCGTATGAAGAATTTGCCGATCAGCCCTGGCAGATCCGCGTTTTCATGGAGGGAAAAGACCGTCTCGTCCATAATCAGAAGAACCGGACAGAGGGCCGCACGGTTTCTATCGACGCTTACGAGACGGAAGTCGTCTGGATGGAGCTTTCCGATCAGGGCGCGGGTGATCCTCTGCGTATCATGGTGGAGCGGGAGACAAAGCGGGAAGAGATCGAGGAGCTGTACCGGAATCTCTCTAAGCTGACGCCGCACCAGAGAGAAATCCTGATTCTCTGCGTTGTGAAAGGGAAAAAGCGGGAAGAGGTTGCAGCCGAGCTGGGCCTGACGCATCAGGCTGTCACGGACTGCCTGACAAAAGCGCTTCGCCGTCTGCGCCGTCTGTACGGCGTCGATGAGAACATTGGGGGGAAGAACAACTTCTCCCGGAGAGACAAGTAAATCGTGAAACTGAGCCGCTGGCTGCGTGTGAGATTCATGCGTGGTCAGCGGCTTTTTTGTTTTCCAGCCGTATGAAATTTCTTTTCGCAAAGGGCTTGCAAAAGCAGGGGCGAAGTTTGGGGTAAGTGAGGGGTTAATCGGCCCGGGAAAGGAGGCTCGCTGAATGAAGATGTAGAAGGGCAGGCTATACGCCTGCATCTCAAAGCCCAAACAACACAACAAAATGAAGAAAGGAAAGAAAACGGTATGAAACAGAAAAAATGGTTTATGAGAGCAATGTCCGGTGTGCTGACGGTACTGACGCTGCTCTCTACGATGATGGCTCCGATCTCGGCTTTTGCCGCAGAAAATGATGATCTGGACACCTATGTCCAGGGGCTTCCGATGATGAGTGATGTTCTGGATCAGCTTGCTCCCGCAGAGGTGGTATATGCTGAAAGCTATGAAGTGGAAGTCGGGGCGGAGATTGATCTGTACACGAACTTCAGCAATCTATCCTTTGACGAACAAAACGTCAAAATCAGCTTTTATGAAGCAAAGAACGATGCTGGCCAGGGCTTTTCCACATCCCATGCGGATGTGTATCAGGCTACCTATTATGTGGAGCCCTACAGTGGCAATC
>CAZMXF010000441.1:0-2554 GCA_964570015.1 uncultured Oscillospiraceae bacterium
TTCCGGCCGACGCCGCCGTGGACGATCTCCACCCGTCCGGCGTTGCGTCCGGCGGGAATATACGCTCCCTCCGGGAATCCCTTGAAGTCCACAAACACGTTCCCGACGACGACAATCGGCATAATCAGAATCTCCTTTTCTGTTCCCAATTGATGGCTTCAGTTTATCACACACACCGGGTTTCAGCAACCGTTTCTTTCCTGTCTGTGCTCATTTCAGCGCGCCGGGGCTCACGCCGAAGCACTGCCGGAACGCACGGTAAAACGCCGAGTAATCCGTGAAGCCCGCATCGGCCGCGGCCCGGTTCGCCGGCACTCCTTCGCGGATGAGCCGTGCCGCGTACAGCAGCCTTTTCTGCCGGACGTAGGCGTGGACCGTCTCGCCGGTCTGAGCCTTGAACAGGCGCATGAAGTGATAGCGGCTGAGGTACACCTGCTCCGCGAGTTCGCCCACCGAGAGCTCTTCTCCCAGATGCTCGTTGATGTACGAGAGGGTTTCGCGGATCTTGGGGTCGTAGCGCTTCTCCTCCGGCTCCGGTACCGGGCTGATCCGCCCGATCTGCACCAGGAGCTGGACGATATACGTGTCGCGCAGGGTTTCCGACCCGAAGCGCTCATCCCTCTGCGCCCGTTCAAAAGCCCGCAGCGTCTCTTCCAGTTCCCGCTTCTGCTCCTCGTCCGGCACCAGGCGGTACTCCCCTCTCCGGTCCGCCTCGTCAAAACAGTCCGTCAGCCTCGCCTCCGGCAGCAGCTGGTCATAGTAGCCCCCGTCCAGATAGAGAATGATGCGCTCATAGGGCTCGGACTTGTCGATCATCGCCTTGTGGATCGCGTGGTGCTTCACCAGGAGGATGTCCCAGGGCCGGAGGTCATAGGAGCTTCCCTCCACGGCGTATTCCACCCTGCCGGACAGCAGCAGCACGATCTTGTCGAACTCATGAAAGTGGAAATCCCGCTCCTGTCCCGCCGTGTCCCGCAGATGGAAGTAGTGATAATTCTCCTCCAGATAGCCCTCGCGGCTGTAGGTCTTTTTCTCGCCTGCGTTCCCGGCCACCGCTGCCGCCCCCTTTCTTCGGATCATGTGCTGCCAGTATACCGCACGTTTTGCAATCCCGCAAGGTTTTTTCGGCGGCATTCTTGCAGGTATAATCGTCATGCCGGTGAAAAACCAGGACGCCTTCGGTCTGAATCGCCGAAAGCGTCCCGCTTGTTCGATATGGTTCTGCTTGTCTGTTTGTTTTTTGTCTGCTCCCGCTCACGCCGTTTTCGCTCTGCGCAGGACGACGCTCCCGTGCAGGTCGCAGACCGGCATGGGCAGCAGCCCCCGCTCCGCGCAGAACTCCCGTACGGCTTTTCCCGCGCCGGAAAACTGCGTGCCGTTCACATCGTGGATGAGCAGTACGCCGCCCGGCGACAGCCGGTCGAAAAACCGCGGCAGCGCCGCCGCGGTGGGCGCGTAGAGGTCCGCGTCCACCGAGACGAAGGCGAAGCTCTTCTCCTCACAGCCGTCGAAGGTTGCCGGGAAGTATCCCTTGTGGAACACTGCCCGCTCGGGGTACGGAAGTCGCTGCTCCACCATGTCCGCGGCGGTCTCGGAGAAGTCGCCCGCTTTGGCCCGGGACAGGCCCTGCGCCTGCTCGACCTCCACGTCCCGGGCCGGAAAGCCCTCGAAAGTGTCGAACAGGTGGATCGTCCGGTCGGGAAAAGCCGCGTTGATCAGCACGGCAAAGTCGCCCCGGAACACACCCAGCTCCGCCACATTGCCCGGGATGTTCTCCTCGCGGATCTGTTCTGCCAGCAGCCGCATGGTCGCAACCCGCGCGTCGAAGGTCTTCAGCGCGTCCGGGCGCAGAACCACCCCGTCGAAGCCGAGCGCCCGGATCTGCGCTTCCATCTGGCAGGCCCGCTCTTCATCCAGCACGCACAGGCAGACACAGTCAGGATGGTCAAGCAGGCTCTCCCGCGGAGAAACCACCGGGATCCCCGCCAGGGTCGTTCCCCACTTTCCCTCAAAATTATCCGCGAAGCAGGAGATCCTGTACTCCGTCCCCATCAGCCGGGAGAGCATGGCGCCGATCTGTCCCGCGCCGAAGAGCACCGCCTTTTTCATGCGTTCAGCTCCTTTGAGTTTCTGTGTCAGAAATCCGGCCCGGATCGTTTCCGGGCCGGATGCGTTTTACAGCACGTGGACCGATCTCGGGTCGAACACCAGCGCGCAGCGGTCTCCGACCTGATAGATCTTCTTGTTCTTCGGGTTGTGCTCCTCGAGCTTGACGAGGGTGTTTCCGACCTTCACGTGGTAGTTCTGGTACGAACCCATGAAGCAGGAGAGCACGACCTCGCAGGGGAGTCCCCCTTCGTCCGCCAGGGACGCGGCCTCGGGCCGCAGCACCAGCGTGTAGTCGTTTCCGACCTCCATTTTGTCGGTGGCCTCGACCTTCAGGGGGCTGCCCTCGATGTCCAGTACGGCCCAGCCGCCCTCTCTGGCGGTCATCTTCCCCTTCAGGAAGTTGGCCTCGCCGATGAAGTCGGCGACAAACTCGTTCACCGGGTGA
>CAZMXF010000442.1:0-2548 GCA_964570015.1 uncultured Oscillospiraceae bacterium
GAATTCATGGTAAGTGCCTATATCGGAGATGAACTGATCGGAGACCTTGGTGTAACACTCATACGACCACATGTTAAATATCTTCACCGCGCCTATCTTGGAATGTCCATTCGCCTGAAGTACACGGGGATGGGGCTTGGAAGTTTCATGATGCAGGTGGCGCTGGAACAGGCGAAGGCAAATGGTTTTGAGCAGGTAGAGCTGGGAGTTTACAGCGACAATGACAGGGCGAGGCATATGTACAAAAAGATGGGCTTCAAGGAATATGGGATGAATCCGAGAGCTTTCAAGTTAAAGGACGGAACATATAGAGATGAGATAATAATGGCGAATATATTTGAGTGAGGAGGATGCGCATGATAATAAAGAACGAAATACCAATACTGGAGTACGATGATGCGTCGCCGGAGGTCATAGCCCCCGACCATGATATGGAAGGAATAGTGCTACCTGAGAAGTGCCTGTTTGCTTTTCTTGGAGATGTGGTTCATGGGTACGCCGCTGACAACAACGCAGAGATGGTAAAAGAGCTGATCACCGTATCTCACAATATCCGGGTTTATGTACTTCACGAAGAAAACGAGGATATATGCCTTGTGCAATCTCCAATAGGCTCAGCTTCTGCGACGCAGGTTCTGGATACACTGGTCAACTGCGGCTGCAAAAAAGTAATAGCTGTCGGTTCCTGCGGTGTGCTGGCTGAGATTCCAGAAAATGCTTTTCTTGTTCCGACCAGAGCACTTAGGGCGGAAGGAACTTCCTATCACTATCTTCCGCCTTCAAGGTATATTGATCTGGACGAGGAACCCAGAGCGGTTATCGAGAGGTCTTTTGCCAGGCACGATCTTCCGTTTACGACATGTACCACCTGGACTACGGATGGATTTTTCAGGGAGACAAAAGACATGGTGAAGTACCGGCTGGATGAAGGCTGCTCTGTTGTAGAGATGGAGTGCTCTGCCCTTGCAGCATGCTGCAGAAAGAGGGGTGCGAAGTTTGGGCAGTTTTTGTTTACGGCTGACTCACTGGCAAATGTGCATGAGTATGACGCAAGAGATTTTGGGACGGATTCCCATGAGAAGGCACTGCTCCTGGGACTGGATATACTGAGGGAGTACAGGTGAGATCTTAGAAGAATGAATAAAGGAGGACTATGGAATGGGACTTGAGGGAAAAGAGCTTGAAGATTTATATCTCAGGCAGTACTCCGGCGCAGGAGAAGAGTATCGTTTGTTCAGCACAAAAGTAAATGAAACAGAATTCAGGCTGACCATGCATTACATCCATAAATACCTGAAAACCGGTGATAGAATCATAGATATAGGAGCAGGATGCGGAGTTTACACAGATGCGCTGGCGGGGGAAGGTTACTTAATTGACGCTATAGATCTGCATCCGGACAATGTAGCCAGAATGAAGGAACTGTTTCAAGATGCAAAGAACATAAGTGTGCACCGGGCCAATGCAATGGACTTAAAAGAGTTTTCCGATGATGCTTATGATCTCGTACTTGAGCTGGGGCCCGTCTACCATCTTCATAAGACACCTCAGAGACTGACTGCGATAAAAGAGGCTGTAAGGGTAGCTAAGAAGGGCGCACCTGTATTTGTGGCATTTGTGCTGCAGGATGCTCCGCTCATACAGTATATATTCCAGCACGAAAATCCTGCTGAAGAGATAAAGACAATAGGATTTGAAAGAGACACAGCCAGAGTCACAGATAATACCGGATCATCCATATATCTTGACACTATACCCACAATAGATGAGCTGACAGAGATAGTGCTAAAAGAACTGCCGGTAACAAAAGGCCCGAGATTTGCTCAGGACGGTCTTTCTCATGTCATCAGAGACTCGGTAAACAATATGTCAGAAGCCTCCTACAACGAATGGCTTCAGTACCTGATCGCAACAGCCGAGAGACCGGACCTGATGGGCTATTCCAACCATGTAGTGCAGGTCTTCATAAAACAATGATAAAAGGGGAATACAATGAGTGTCACATTACAGAAGGCAAACAGAGAAGATATGCATGAACTGTGGCAGATGCAGGTAGATGCTTTTAAAGGTCTTTTGGAAGTTTATCACGATCATGACATGAGTCCCGCTGCCGAGAGCTACGAGAGAATTCTTCAGAAATATGAGTTCACCGGAACCACATACTACTTCATCGTTGCTGATGGAAAAAGAGTCGGCGGCATCAGGATAATTGATAAAAAAGACGGCAGCAGAAAGCGCATCTCTCCCATATGGATAATGCCGGGGTTCAGGAACCTTGGCTATGCGCAACAGGCTATTTTGGAAGCCGAGAGAATCTATGGCAGTGATAACTGGAACCTTGACACCATACTTCAGGAAAAAGGAAATCTCCATCTCTACGAGAAACTTGGTTACAGGCAAACCGGAAAGACCGAGAAAATAAGCGACTTGATGGACATAGTATACTACGAGAAAAACTGATGTCTATGCTATAATGGTCCATTAGGACGGAGTTAATGTCATTTAGATAAGAGTTAACTATCCCCAACTAACATTTAAAACTAAATAT
>CAZMXF010000443.1:0-2544 GCA_964570015.1 uncultured Oscillospiraceae bacterium
GAGAGGTGCGGACTTTGAAACCGGAAATCTGATCGAGCGGGCCAAAGCGTTGCTGCCGATCCTGGTGCCGCTGTTCGTGTCCGCCTTCCGCAGAGCGGATGAGCTCGCCATTGCCATGGAGAGCCGCTGCTATCACGGCGGAGAGGGAAGAACCCGCATGAAGCAGCTTCATTTCTGCACCCGGGATATCATCGCGCTGATCCTGGGCTGTGTGTTCACAGCGGTGATTTTTGTCATGAAGCACTTCGGCCTCTGACGGCACGGGGTACAGAGATCGGAACAGACGCGGGACAGAATATGGATTTGACAAGCAAAGAGAGAAATATCATTCTGCACCTTGCCTACGATGGCAGTGCTTACCACGGCTGGCAGATGCAGAAGCGTGACCGGACCGTGCAGGAAACGCTGGAACAGGCGCTTTCCCAGATCTGCGGACACCCGGTCAAATGTGTCGGCTGCGGACGTACCGACGCAGGTGTTCACGCCCGTCATTACTGCGCGAATTTCCGCACCGCTGCGTCGATTCCTGCATCGCGCATACCCTTTGCAGTCAATGCGAGACTGCCCCATGACATCTCCGTGTTTTCGGCCATGGATGGAGACCCGGGCTTCAACGCCATCGGCTCCTGCATCCGGAAGGAATATATCTATCGCATCTGGAATGCGCCGATCCGGGATCCGTTTCTGGAGCACAGGGTCTGCTTTTATCCGCAACATCTGGACCTCGAACTGATGCACCGGGCTGCCGCGGCCTTTGAGGGGACGCACGATTTCCGTGCGGTTCGTTCGGTGGGGACGGAGACCCGCACGACCGTGCGTACGGTTTATCACTGCAGAGTGGAACACGAGGGGAACCTGATTACGATCGCGATCTGTGCCGATGGATTCCTCTATAACATGTGCCGCGCAATGGTCGGCACCATGGTATATGCGTCTTACGGGAAACTGCTTCCGGAGGGGATTCCCGCATTACTGGAGAAGGGAGACCGTCGCCTGACCGGACCGACTATGCCGCCGCAGGGGCTGTACCTCAACCACATCTGGTATCCGGATTTCGAGTTCTGCGACTGAACTCCGGCTGCCGGTTCGGCGGTTTCCTACTCGGAAACCGGAAGCAGAGAATCTGTTTTCTGCCGATTAATTGGAATATGGTGAAGCTATGAGAATTATAATCGACCTTGTCCTGCTTCTGATCGTGGCCCTGTGTATCTGGAACGGATACAAGTCCGGCCTGGTCGGGGGCTTTGCCGGCATCCTGGCCATCATCATCGCCCTGCTCGCCGGCAGCATGCTCTCCTCCAACTATGCCTATGAGGCGATTCCGGTACTGGAACCGTTCGTGGACGGCTATATCGATTCCCAGAAGACCAGGGACGAGGTGCTGGCCGAGATGGGCTACGGTTCGACGGATCTGTCCCTGGAGGATGTGCTGGAATCGGACAGCTCTCTTCGCTATGACTATGCGTTTTTCTGCATCCGGCAGGTCGGCTTCTCCGAGCAGCGTGCCGAAGAGCTGGCGGAACGGGCGGTGCGTTATTCCGATCAGACTGAATCAAGCATGACCGACGCGGTGGTTGAGGTTCTCTGCGACGCCATCACCTATGTGATGGGCCTGACGCTCAGCTTCCTGCTGATCCTGATCCTCCTGATCGCCGTCAGCAGTATCGGAAACCTGGTCTTCCGGCTGCCGGACAGCCTTCAACTCCTGGACGAGCTCGGCGGAGCACTGGTGGGCTTTGTGAAGGGCTTTCTCTACTGTGTCCTGCTCTGCTGGCTGCTGAGTTTCCTGGGCCTGATCATCGGCAAGGACACGCTGGAGAATACGCTCCTGGCGAGATTCTTCCTGACCTTCCGCTTCCTGACGAACGGCCTGTTGTGATCCGGGACCGGGCGCCCTGGAAAGCGCAGCCTCGGGCCAAATCCTGAATTGAAACCAACGAACTAACTGAGAGGTAATAATGCAAGCAAGTATCTGCTCCCGCTGCGGAAAAAATCCGGCGGTTGTATTTATCACGAAGATCGAGGGAAACCAGACCAAAAGCGAAGGCCTCTGCCTCAAGTGCGCCAGGGAGCTGCACATCAAGCCGGTGGACGATATCCTGACCAAGATGGGGATCTCCGATGAAGATCTCGATAATCTGTCCGGTGAAATGATGAACGCCATGAGCGGTGTGGAAGAGCTCATGGGGATGGACCCGGAGGAGACCACGGAGAATGACGAAGACGGCAAGACCGCGACCTTCCCCTTCTTCGGAAAGCTCCTCGATGCCTTCCGGCCAAACAACGGCGCTTCCGGGGCAGACCGGAATCCGGCCGACGGCGACGCGGGCAGGCGCCCCGGCCCCGGTCCGCAGAGTCCCCGGCAAAATCCGGCTTCCAATGCGAAAAACGGTAAGAGGAAATATCTGGACAACTACTGCATTGATCTGACTGCCCGCGCCCGCGCCGGAGAGCTGGACGCCATGGTCGGCAGAGAGGAAGAACTCGAACGCGTGATCCAGATCCTGAACCGCCGGCAGAAGAACAACCCCTGCCTCATCGGCG
>CAZMXF010000444.1:0-2542 GCA_964570015.1 uncultured Oscillospiraceae bacterium
AACACACACTGCTTTGGATTACGCTCTCGGCATACATCTTTTTCTCCTTTTTCCGCAGGGGAACCTATACACGCCGGCAGCTTTTCCTGCTGGGCTTTTCGTGCATGGTGGTTCTGCTGCAACAGGCGAATCTGGTCACGGTATGGGTTGCCTTTGTTCCGCTGGTCGTGATTCGGCTGCTTCGGGAAAAACGTTTCGGAGAGATCTGGACCTGTGTGTTGCTGTTCATCCTCGGTATGCTGGCTGCATTTCTTCCGGTGTTGATTTGGGCCATCCGGAAGGGCTGCCTGAAAGAAATGTGGCACTATTATATCGTGTTCAACCTCACGTATTCCGAGAACATGGCACCCGGTCTGGCAGGATACCTGCAGCTGACCAGAAACAACCTGATGAGAATTTGGCCGGGCATACTGGCTATGGCAGTCAGTCTTGTTCACGACCGAAAGAACAAACTCCAATGGCTCAATCTTTGGTTTTTCGTAGTGTCCATGTTCCTTATGCAGCTCAGCGGACGGGATTCGCTCTATTACCTGCTGATTCTTCTTCCGACGCTGATTCTCCCGGCAGCAGGGCTTTTCGATGCGCTGCAGCATCTGTTTTACAGGAATATGGCCAGGGAAAGAAATGATGCGGCGATTATTCTGTGTGGGTTGGTGCTTGCCTCTGCGGCCGTCGCGCATCGTGCTGTGAGTAACCTCAGGCCGAGATATAACGATGGGGTAGTTCCTTATCTGGCGGAGCAAACCGAAAAAAGTGACGATGTGCTTATCATCGGCAATTATGCTTGGCCCTATCTGGCCGCAGACAGAACGACGCAAAACCGATTCTTCTTCCAATGGCCTCCCATTCAGGTTAGTGATGAACTCTATCAGGAGTTTCTGTCAGAACTGGATGAGCACCCATCTGATGTCGTCATTCTGGCGGAGCATGAGAATGCGGAACTGAAGATACCGGGAGAAGGGAAGATTGACAATATGCTGGAGATGCTGGTCGATCAGGGCTATCTGAAGGAACAGTACGATGGCTTCAGCGCTTACGTCGCGCCCCGGAAGCAGTGAAACGGAGAGCAGCGAAACAAAGGAGTTGCCAATGACCATACAGTGGCTGGGACACGCAGGCTTTCGCATCACGCACCAGGGGTACAGCATTGTCATCGATCCCTATAACAGCGATTATATCAACGGCTATCCGAAGCTGTGTGTCAAAGCAGACCGGCTCCTGGTCAGTCATGAACACTTCGGACATAACTACCGAGAGGGTGTGATTCTGTCCGGGAGACCGGAAACGGAATGCCCGTTTGATATTGAAACGATCCGAGTACCACATGACTTTAAGATGGGGAACTGGAGAGGCTACTGCCTGATCCACATCCTGAAAGCAGACGGCATGAAAATTGTCCATATGGGAGACCTGGGAACACAGCTGTCCGGCGGCGAAATCAGCAAACTCTTCGGCGCAGATGCCATGATGATCTGTGCCGGCTCATGCACCGCACTGCCGGCCCAGGAAGCGAAACGGGCGACAGATGAAGTGATGCCGAACGTGATTATCCCCATGCATTATCGGGACGGTAACCGGGGCGGGCACCGGCTTGAAAACATTGAGGATTTCAAAAACTATTTTGAATCCGACACCCTGTTTCACTACTACGACAGTGATACCATCGAAATAACACCGGGGATGGAGCCGCAGGTTGCGGTTCTGAAGTTCATCGGTGTGAATGAACGACCCGGCATGACCGGCGAGAAAAGAGAAAAGGGGAACGGGCTTTTCCGAAAGCTTTGGAAACACTGATCAATGCAAACAGAGAGACAGAGAAAACTCGATATCGGTTGTGCGGCTCTGTTTGCAGTCGTCTTCGGCGTGATGTTTCTGTTCAGTCTTTGGACACCGCTCATCGCAGATGACTATAATTATGCCTTCGGCTATTCCACCGGGACACGCATCACCAGCCTGCGGGAGATCTGGATTTCGATGGCATGGCACAGAAAACTTCTGAATCCGAGGGTACTTGCACACGGCTGGCTGAGTGTGGTCCTGATGTACCCCAGATGGTTTTTTGCGGCATTGAACGGGGCAGTGGCGGTTTTCTTTTCCTGGACGACGGAAGAGTTCTTCAGAGAGCAGGGGAACAGACGACAGTCTGTCGGAATGACGGTGATGGTCTGGATTCTGCTCTGGATCTGTATGCCAGGATTCGGACAGGTCTTCTTCTGGACAGCGGGAGCCTGCAATTATTTTTGGAGCATGGCATTTTCCTGGTTTATCATATGCCGCATCGTTCATCTGGAACAGCAGGAGGAAAACTGCATTCGCAGTGTACTGTTGCTTTTGCTGCCGACGTTTGCTGCAGGGGCCTGGTCGGAGCATATTTCATTCGCCATGCTGATGATCCAGTTTCTGCTCCTTCTCCGATACTGGGTGCGAGTACATCGTTTTCCAAGAGCGGAAGCAGTTCTGTTGCTCAGCGGATGTGCGGGATACCTCTTTCTGATGCTGGCGCCTTCCGCAAAGCTTTTTCAGCGTTTGCATGACGCGGGAG
>CAZMXF010000445.1:0-2542 GCA_964570015.1 uncultured Oscillospiraceae bacterium
GGCCCATGACGTAGTCCGCCATCTCCTTGGGATCGTCCTGGATCATGTCCTTCTGATAGAACAGTGCCGTAGATCCGTCGCCCACCGGATGGAACATGTCGCTGCGGGTCCAGTCGAAGATCGGCATAAAGTTGTAGCATATCACCTTAACGCCGAACGGGGCAAGATTGCGGATCGTCTGGATGTAATTGTCGATGTATCCGTCGCGTGTCGGCAGGCCGATCTTGATGTCGTCGTGGACGTTGACGGATTCCACGACATCGGCGTTGAAGCCCGCTTCCCGGATCTGGGAAACTACTTTCTCAATCTCTTCCGGCTGCCAGATCTCTCCGGGCAGTTTGTCATGCAGGGCCCAGACGATCGTACTTACGCCCGGGATCTGCCGGATATCGGAAAGGGAAATCTTGTCGTTGCCTTCGCCGTACCAGCGAAAGCCCATTTGCATTGGCATACAGTGTTCCTCCTCCTTGTTTTACTCGTCGGCCATGCCGATGAGGTCAAATTTTTCTGTGGAGATAACGATCTCAAAGTGCTCCTTTTCGGGCTTGGGGCATTTTACCAGGATGCTGCGGTCCGAGAGTTCATAGTACCAGCCGGATTCGCTCTCCTCCCAGTTGTCACGCACGAGATAACGCGGAATCTGCTCCCCGTCTGCCGTGACCCAGAACGCACCTTTTTTCTTGCTCACAAGACGGATGGTGAGGCGTTCGATGCTGTCCGGGTAGTCCCCGGTTTTGTCAAAGCAAATCCGGGTGCGGTCGCCCGCCTTGACGGTGATGTTTGTCTCGGCATAATGTCCGTGCTTATAGTCCTCGGTGTGTCCGTCGTCGTCATAATAGAGGAAGCTCACGTCCTCCTCGGCGGCGATGAGCAGGTCGAGCTGTCTGACCTTGTCCGCAAGAATGCGCTTGACATCCTCCGATGTGCAGAAGATTGCGCTGCCGCGCAGGAACATGGGGATGCTGCCGAGATCAACGGGCACCTCGATGGTCTGCCCGCCCTCATAGGCGCGGAGCCTGTCGTTCATGTCATACCAGGTGCAGCCTTTCGGAAGATAGAGCCTGCGGGTCTTTGCGCCCTTCTCCACGACGTTTGCAACCAGGACAGACGGGCCGTACATAAAGGTGAGGCTTTCATCCGTATAACAGGCAGGATCATCCGGGAACTCGAGAAACAGAGGGCGCATGACGGGCAGGCCGTCCACGCTCGCCTCGCGCATCAGCGAGTAGAGGTAGGGCAGCATCCGGTAGCGCAAGGCATAGGCCTCACGCACATAGGGCAGGTTCTCCGCATACATCCAGGGCTGGGTCACCGTGTTGTCGGAATTGGCGGAGTTGATGGTAAAGCGGGGCTGGAACACGCCGCTCTGGATCCAGCGCAGCAGAAGCTCACCCTCCGGAGCACCGCCGGCAAAGCCGCCGATGTCGCAGCCCATGTTTGCACAGCCGGAAAGTCCCATCCCCATGATGGTGGCAAGGTTGAACTTCACCGTGCGCCAGTCGGTCAGATTGTCGCCGCCCCAGACCTGGGCATAGCGCTGGATTCCCGCAAAGCCGGCACGGTTGATGACATAGGGTCGCTCATTCGGGTACACATCCGCGATTGCCTGCACGGCAGTGTATGCCATCATGTTCGAGTGGATGATCTTGAGATCCTCCATTGTCCCTTTTGCGCCCTCATAGTCGCACTGGGAGAGGCGGTCTTCGATGCCGTCGATTTCGCAGTTGTCGTTCCAGACGGTTTTCGTGCCTTTCTTCAGGATGTTCTCCTCAAGCAGATGCTTCCACGCCTCGCGGCCTTTGGTGCCGGTGAAGTCGATAAAGCGGCCTTCCCCGCCCCACCAGCGCCCGGTTGCATCGGCAGCCCCGTCCGGAGTCTTGATGAAGGCATCGCGCTCTTCGTAGTATTTTGCATAGGGGTGGTTTTTCAGTACGCCGGGCTTGAGGTTGCAGATCACGTTGATCCCCATGGCGTTCATCTTCTCAAAGAAGCCCTCGGGGTCGGGAAAACGCTTCCGGTTCCAGTTAAAGGTGTAGCGGAGGTTGTCCTCCTCACCGGAGGAGTAGCCGGAGGCGAGCCAGAAATTGTCAATCCAGATCTTTTCCTGCAGGTGCTTGTCTACGACTTTATAGATCTCCTGGTCACAGTCCCTTTCCAGTTCCGCGTAGTACATGGTGGACATACAATAGCCCAGGGACTGCTTCGTGGGCAGGATCGTCCGGCCCGTGAGCCAGGTATAGCGTCCGATCACGTCGCGCATATCGGGGCCGTTAATGAGAAACAGGTCAATATCGCCGCCGTCGGTCTGGTAGTAGCAATAGCGTTCCCAGTAGCCGGAGATCTCCTGTCCGAGATCGAACACGCAGTCGTAGGAATTGTGATAGAACAGGCCGAGGGCGCGGCGGTCGGCGTCGTTCACCCGGATGTAGAAGGGGATGTGCTTGTACATCGGGTCTCCGGTCTCCGGGTCGTGGCCGATGGCGTCCTTGGGGCTCATACGGAGACGGCGGAATTTCTTGTCGAGATGTCCCGTCTTCTCGCC
>CAZMXF010000446.1:0-2519 GCA_964570015.1 uncultured Oscillospiraceae bacterium
GCAGTGTTGCTATTAGCGGAAACACCGTCACCATCACCGAAGCAGGCAGCTATACCATTACCGGTTCTATCTCTGACGGTCGGATCTGTGTGGATACTGACAAGGAAAGCCGTGTATGGCTGATTCTCGCGGGTGTCAGCATTACAAGTTCCGACTCTGCAGCCATCTATGTCCGCTCCGCAGAAAAGGTCGTAATCATCCTGGAAGACGGCACGGACAATACTCTCATCAGCAGCGGCAGTTTTATGCAGACCGATGAAAACAATATAGACGCCGTTGTCTTTTCCAAGGATGATCTCACCATTAAAGGGAACGGCACTCTCAACGTGACTGCATCCGACGGCCATGGCATCGTCAGCAAGGATGATCTGAAGATCAAAGGCGGCCTGATCTCCGTTACATCTGCATGCAAAGCACTCAGTGCAAATGACAGCATTACAATCGATGACGGTAATCTTACGCTGAATGCCGGTACCGAGGGTCTGGAAGCAAACAACGTCGTCATCAACGGCGGATCGATTTCCGTTCAAGCCGGAGATGACGGCATCAACGCCACCTTTCTTTCCGATGTGTCCCGTCCTGCCATCGAGATGAACGGCGGGTCCCTGACAATTGTGATGGGTGCCGGGGATACGGACGGAATTGACTCCAACGGAGATCTCGTCATGACCGGCGGAACCATTGACGTCACAGGCAGCTCCGCTTTCGACATAGACGGAAGCATCAGCTTCACCGGCGGTACGGTTATCATCAACGGGCAGCAGGTCGATAGCATTCCGAACCAGATGATGGGCATGGGAGGCTTTGGAGGCATGGGCCGCGGAGGCAGGCAGAATATGGGTGGCTTTCCCGAAGGAGCGTTCAGCGGAGAAAACGGTTTCTTCCCTGGTCAGGCTGTCGACGGAAACTCTAACGGGCAGCAGTTCGACCGTCCTGAAGGCTTCGGCGGCATGAACGGAGGTCACCGCAGACCGGATGACTTCGGTTCATCCGGTAACGGATAACGGATGTCACTGTCGTTATGCCGCTTACGCCATAAACCATTTACTGCATTCCAGTGCATCTTCTCCCCTCTGTCATACGACAATCGTATGACAGAGGGGTTCAACTGAAAATCGCCTTTTTCAGCCTTTACAGTTTGTATAAATCGCCAGTTGACAAAGCGGATTTCGGCTTATATAATCAGCACATCTTTAAGGCGACCCAGAGAGATCGGCAAGGATGAAATGTGCGACTGCGGAGATACCGCCGTCTTTTTGGCCTTGCCTTTCGGGTGAGGTTTTTGTTTTTCGGAGGATGCTTGGATGGTTCTTTTCCGGCGAATGAAGAAAACAAACGCAGAGGTGAAACTTCCCTTCATCGGGGACACTTTTGCGGCCTCAGTCCGCCGCAAGACAAGTCTATATACAGGTACGTCCGGTTTCTGCATGCAGGTCAGTCTGCTTGGTTGAACCGGTTTTTTTATTCACTGGAGGAGATTATGAACAGAGAAATTCGCATTGCAAAAGATCTGCTCAGCATCAGGGCTGTTTTCTTCCGTCCGGAAGATCCCTTCACCTGGGCCAGCGGGATTCAAAGCCCCGTTTACTGTGACAACCGGCTGACACTGACCGCACCGGATGTCCGCAATGATGTGGAATACGGTCTGATGGAACTCGTGGAAGAATACTATCCCGAGGCGGAGGTCCTGATGGGCACCTCTACGGCAGGCATTGCGCACGCCGCAATTACAGCTCATCTGATGAACAAGCCCATGGGCTATGTTCGCTCCGGCGCCAAGGATCACGGAAGGAAAAACCAGATCGAAGGCCGCCTGGAACCCGGTCAGAAAGTCGTTGTCATTGAAGATCTCATCTCCACGGGCGGTTCCGTGCTGGAAGTCGTGGATGTCCTCCGCGAAGCCGGTGCGGAGGTGCTCGGCGTGGCGAGTATTTTTACCTACGGGATGAAGAAGGGCCTGGAGCGGCTCGCTGCAGCCAATGTCACAAACCACAGCCTGACGAACTTCGATGTGATTGCTGAGGTCGCCGCCGAAGAGGGCTATATCCGTCCGGAAGATGTAAAGCGGCTGATTGCTTTCCGGAACAATCCCTCTGACGACAGCTGGAGGACGATATGAAACGAAGCCTGATCGATATCCTCGATTTCAGCCCGGAAGAACTGCAGGAGCTGATCGATACTGCAAATGACATCATTGCAAATCCGGAAGCATACAGTCAGCTCTGCTGCGGGAAGAAACTCGCCACCCTCTTTTTTGAGCCCTCGACCCGCACAAGACTGAGCTTCGAAGCTGCCATGTATGAATTGGGCGGGAACGTCATCGGTTTCTCGGAAGCGCAGAGCTCCTCCGCTTCCAAAGGCGAGAGTGTCGCGGACACGGCGAAGGTCATCAGCTGTTATGCCGACATCATCGCGATGCGTCATCCCAAAGAGGGTGCGCCGCTGGTCGCAGCGATGAACGCGAGCATCCCGGTGATCAACGCCGGGGACGGCGGACACAATCATCCCACCCAGACACT
>CAZMXF010000447.1:0-2511 GCA_964570015.1 uncultured Oscillospiraceae bacterium
ATCTGGCTGCTGGCGGGAAAGCTGCCGCTGAAAAAGATCCTGAACCCGGCCTTCCTCTCAGGCGTCGCGGCGGCGATCCTCTATCTGCTGCGTGTGCCGGTGCCATCGGTGCTCCTGGACGGCTGCGCCTTCATCGGTCAGGCCACCTCGCCCTGCGCCATGCTGGTCATCGGCTCGGTGCTGGGCAGCGTCCCCTTCAAAGAAATCTTCACCGAGTGGCGGGCCATCCCCTATGTGCTGATCCGCCTCGTCGGCCTCGGCGCGCTGATGGCGCTGCTGCTCAGCTTCCTGGATGTGGACCCTGTGCTGAAGGGTGTGCTGATCCTGATGGCCTCCATGCCCGCCGCCACCAACTCCACCATGCTCTGCACGATCTACGGCGGCAACCGGGCTCTCTCGGCCAAGCTGATTTTCCTCTCCACCGCCTTATCCATTGTGACGATCCCGCTCTGGGCGGCGGTTTACTTTGGATAGAACAACAATCAAAAAATGCGCTGACCTCAACGGTCAGCGCATTTCTTTTATCATTTCTTGAGCCGCGGCGATCCGATGCGTAATCACACGCCGGACAAGCGGCGAGGAAAGATCACTGTCAAAGCCGTGGTAGGAGCCGACAATTTCGTTAAGCTCCACTGAAACTCCGCCCTTTTGCAAGGCACTCGCAAAGGCCACAGCCTCGTCGTGCAGCACGTCGATCTCCTGAGGCTCGATGTAAGCAGGCGGCAGGCCGCTCAAGTCCTCACGCCGGGCAGGAACCAGGCAGGGCAGCAGACTCTCGTCCGCGCCCTTCAAATACGCATCCCACATGGCCTTTGTCGCCTTGGGCGACCAGCAGGCGTCAGCGTACTTTTCATAGGACGCATAAAGCTCCACCCGATCGTCCAGCACCGGATAGATCAGCATCTGGCCTTTGGGCTGAGGGCAGGCACGGCCGCGAAGACCGATGCACAGCCCTGCAGTCAGAGCCGCTCCGGCGCTGTCACCGATCACCAGAAGCCGGGAGGGATCCACTGCATGCCGCTGCAGTTCCAGCCACACGGCCATGCAGTCATTCAGCTGTGTCGGCGCGGTGAACTGCGGCACCAGGCGATATTCCGGCAGAAAGACGCGGGCGTTCAAGCCCCTCGCATACGCGCAGCCCAGCGCCAGCGCGGAGGTCTGCACCGGCAGATAGAAGCCGCCGCCGTGGATCATCAGCACGCCGGGCAGCGGATCGTCGCTGCTCTCGGGTTCCACAACGAAGCATGAGATCTGCGCGCCGTCGGCTGCTTGGACAGAGATTTTCCGGCAGGCAAGTCCCTCCGGCGGCCGAAAGGCCGCCGTCTGCTTCTGGTGAGTCAGGCACAGGATCTTCAGCATCCCCGCCATGGCGGCTTTGCCAGGGTCAATGTCCGGCATTTTCTGCGGGGCTTTCAGTTCGGGAGAATAGGAATAGCTCATTGGTACTCGTAGGTCCGGCGGGCGATGCCCAACTCCTCGTTGGTGGGGATCACCAGCACACGGACGGCGGAATCGGCGGCAGATATGACTTTCTCGTTTTGCGCGTTCTTCTCCTCGTCCAGCTTCACGCCGAGCAGCCCCAGCTTTTCGCAGACACGCTCGCGGAGGAGCGCGGAATGCTCACCGATCCCGGCGGTGAATACCAAATAGTCGAGCCGCCCCAGATCCATGGCGAAGGCGCCGATGTAGTGGACGATGCCGGTGACGAACACATCAAGGGCGAGCTTTGCCCGCTCATTGCCGTTTTGCGCGGCCTCGATCACATAGCGCAGGTCGTTCGACACACCGGAGATGCCCAGCAGGCCGCCCTTTTTCTGCAGCCCCTGCAAAATCTCCTCGTCGCTCATGCCCTCGCTGCGGAGAAAGTAAGACATGCTGGTATCCATGTCGCCCACGCGGTTTGCGTGGATGAGGCCGGATTCCAGGCTCATGCCGAAGCTGGTGTCAACGCTCCTGCCGTTTTCAATGGCGCAGACCGAGCAGCTCCCGCCCAGATGGCAGGAGATGGCCTTGTAGTCTCTCCCTTGCTCGTTCAGCACGTCGGCAATATAGCCGTGGGAAGCGCCGTGGTAACCCAGGCGCTGTACGCCGTAGCGCTCGTACCACTCGTACGGAACACCGTAAATCTTCCGCTCCAGCGGGATATCCCGGTGGAAGGCTGTCTCAAAGCAGCCGATGAAGCGGGCCTCGGGCAGGAAGCCGCGCATGACGGCGATGGCGTCCAGATAGGCCCGATTGTGCAGCGGGGCCAGGCTAAGCCAGTCCTCCATGCCCTGCAGAACCTCTTCGTCCAGCTCGTGGATGCCGAAGTGGCCCTTGGAAAGCGTGGCCTTGTAGCCCACGCGCTCAATCTCGGTGACGGCGGAAATAACGCCCATGTCCGCCCCGGTCAGATAGTCGAGGAAGAGGCGGATGCCGCTTTCGTAGTTGGGGATGTCCGCCTTGTCGAAGGCGATCTTCTGCCCGGTGAGGCAGTTTTCATAGCGAAAGTTCGCGTCATGATCCGAACCC
>CAZMXF010000448.1:0-2503 GCA_964570015.1 uncultured Oscillospiraceae bacterium
GATAGATCATCACGGTCCAGGCGGCCGGCTCCTCCGGCATGATCTCAGACAGCGCCTCCGCCGATTCCTCCACCGGCTCCGCTTCAACGCTGTCCGCCATTGCAAAGGGCAGCATACAGCCCAGCATGCACAGAATCAGCACAAAACAGAGCCATTTTGATATTCTGTTCATGTTCTCCCTCCGTTTTTCTATCCTTTATTCGCTTATTTTCAACACGAATAAGCCTTAAATAGTATATCATAAAAATAGTGTCCGGTGTAGTAGCAGAAAGCAAAAAACAGCAGGCCGCGAATAATCTGATCTGCAGTTCATTCTTAAAGCAAGAAGCAGGCCCTTTCGGACCTGCCTCAGTGTGCTTATGGAATTATGTGTGTATCAGTCGCGATCCATGCGTTTCTTGGTAATAAGAAGGACAGCAGCAGCGATGACTAGGACGGAACCAACCACATAGAAGATCGTGGTACCGATACCACCGGTGCTGGGAAGGACAGTGCCTTTTTCGTTCGCAACTTTCACAATGCTCAGTTCGGGGACATCGGTAAGCGAGTATGTCGTGGTCTGTTCTGTTCCCTGACCTGTCGTTGTGGCGGTAAGCTCATCTTCTGCAACCGTCAGTTTAATATTGCCTGTGATGAGGTTATAGCCATCTGGAGCCTTGGTTTCCTTCAGGAAATAGTCCTGATTATCGAGACCGCGGATCACAATGCCGGTTGCGGTGTTGACAGAGGTAATGGTCGCAGTGCCGTTTGCATCAGGATAATAGTAATCATCCGTGATGTTATAGGATACTTTGATCTCGGTTGATCCATCCTTATCGAGGAGCAGGAACTCTGCACCAGAAAGATAATCAACATTAGAAGTCTGAAGTGCATTCGTTGTTGTATCTGGATTAACAGTGTTGTTCTTTCCATCATACTTCACGACACCGACCGCATAAATGTTATATTCGACGAAGTCGGTCTGTTTATAATTGCTATAGGTCAGTTCGACTTTGTTATTCTTAACCGAATCTGTGATTGCAGAGGAATTAACAACCGCATCAAAAGTGAACTCTACAAACTTGCCAAGGGTATCAGCAGTCGGCTTAATCACAACAGTCCAACCCCGATCGGCTGAGGTGTCAATAGTGTAATTGGTCACTGTTACGCTGTCAACTGTTTTAGTTGCAGCCAGCTCTGTAGTAAAGGAATCCGGAGCGCCGCCACCTGTTTCGGGATCTGCAACCTTGACAGTAACAGCGAACGGATCTGCTTTGTCCAAACCAGCGGACATAACATCAGTGACAGTGAGGTCATCATTGGCAGTTGCGGGAACCCAGACGACAACCTGATAGTTGATGGTATCACCAACCTGAACATCAACATCATCATCGGTATAAGAATGAGTTGTGTTTTCAGCATCGTTCTGCTTCTTATCAATGCTGGGATAGGTGTTCTTCTCAACAATGGTCATGGGGATATCTGTTGTTGCAAGACCAAGATTTGCACCGAGAGAGGACGTTACCAGATAATAACCATCATCTACCGTGTTAGCCTTTCCCACTTCCAGGGGAGAACCTATGATGTTACCCTTGTTTTCTAGAAGCCAATCAGCAATCGTTTTTGCATCAGTCAGTTTCATTGTCGTTTCAGTCGGGATAACCTGCCAAGTCTCTGGAGTCATGCCATGGATTTTTGTAGCTGTGAACCATTTCTGAGCAGTACTTGAGGCAGTACCATCATTCTTGAACAGGACACTGAACCAAGGGTCAGAGGTCTTGATCTGATAAGTGATCGCACCTCCCTCGCTGAGGGACTGGGTAGTGTCAGTAGTAGTTACGGTTGTACCGGTGGACTTTACTGCATCAAAAATCTTGTATGCAGTATAAGTTTCCGTCGCAGAGTTCTCATCTGTGGTGGGGTCAGCATTTGAAACCGTGATAGTGCTATCGGCAAATGCTGCGATTCCCATGCTCAGAACCAGAGCGATAATGAGCACGATACCCAGAAGTTTTGTGTATTTCTTCATATTTTCTTTCCTTTCTGTCCCTTGATAGGATCCTATTATTCGTGTCCCAATTGGGACGGGTTAGATTACGGGTTAGTACCCCTGGAATCAAACGGGATTGCTGTCAAGTGTGTTTCACAGCTTGGCAGTCTCTGAACTCATGCTGTTCTCTTCACTGGGTCCAATATATCATACGAAGAATCAACAAAATAATCAATAATTCATGCTTCTTTGCGCAAGAAAAAAGATTTTTCAATCCTGTGCTTTCAATATCTTTATGTATAATAAACCAAAAGCCTTTTTTTTTCAATGCCCGAATACTATTATTTATCAACTATTAATATATCAAATATATCAAGTCATAAACAGATTTACTCCAAAACTATGTTTAAGTATCACAAATTGTCCGTTCTTAAGCAAGGATTGGACTTTCGATGAAAAAGGGATTTGTGCAAAAATCAAAACATTTCTCTTGACAGGCAGGGTGCCAGATGATAATATAACTCGCGTCGTCCG
>CAZMXF010000449.1:0-2492 GCA_964570015.1 uncultured Oscillospiraceae bacterium
GAGGAGGCGGAGACATGATCATCGCGGTATTTCTGGGCGGTCTGGTGCTGCTGTTCCTTCTGGGCTTCGGCGCGCCGTATGCCATCGGCCTTGTTTCTCTGCTGGTGCTGATCATGACCCGCGGCATCGGAAACATCCCGCTGGACATGATGGCAACCAAGCTTGCGTTTTCAGCCAATAACTTTACACTGCTGGCGATTCCGTTTTTCCTGCTGGCGGGAAAACTCATGAACACCGGCTCCATCACGACGAGGATCTTCCGATTCTGCAACACGCTGATCGGCTGGATTCCCGGTGGGCTCGGACATGCTAATGTACTGGCAAGCATCGTCTTTGCCGGAATGAGCGGCTCTGCCGTGGCAGACGCGGCCGGACTCGGCACGATTGAGATCCGCGCCATGGAGAACGAGGGCTTTGACCGGGAGTTTGCAGCGGCAGTCACGGCAGCGTCATCCACCATCGGCCCCATTATCCCGCCGAGTATTCCGCTGATTGTCTTCGGCGTGTCGGCAGGCGGCGTCTCCATCGCCAAGCTCCTGATCGGCGGCGTGGTGCCGGGCGTCCTGGTGGGCATCAGCCTGAGCATCATGGTCTTTTTCTTCGCCGTGAAGCGCAGGTATCCCAAGAGCAAGTTCCCCAACGGAAAGAAAATATGGGAGGACTTCCGCCATGCCTTTTTCCCGCTGCTGACTCCGGTGATCCTGATCGGCGGTATTCTGTCCGGCGTCTTCACCCCGACGGAAGGGGCGGCGGTTGCGTCCCTGTATGCGTTTATCCTGACGATGATCGTCTACCGCGAGACCACGTGGAAGGACTTTCTCCTGATCCTGCGGGATACAGCAAAGGAATCGGCCAGTATCATGTTTATCGTCTGCGCGTCTTCCCTCTACGGATATCTGCTGACACGGACCAGGCTCCCGAACCAGTTCATGAACGCGATCTTTACCGTTACGCAGAACAAGTACCTGATCCTCCTGCTGCTCAATGTCTTCTTCCTGGTGATCGGCTGTTTCATGGAGACCAACGCGGCGCTGATTATCCTGGTACCGATCCTGACGCCGATGGCGAATGCCCTGGGGATCGATCTGCTGCACCTTGGCGTGATGATTGTCCTGAACCTGATGATCGGGCTCCTGACCCCGCCGGTCGGCATGTGCCTGTACGCCACGGCCAAGGTGGCGGATATCAGCCTGGATCGAATGATCAAGGCGATTCTGCCATTCTATGTTCCGCTGATTATTGCACTGCTGCTGGTCACCTTTGTCCCCGGCATCGTGACCTGGCTGCCGAATGCGCTGATCCATTGAAAGAGAGGAATCCAACATGAGAGCTGCTTTTCTGGAAGAAGTAGAGAAAATGGGGATGCGGGATATTCCCGTTCCCGAGATCGGACCGGACGATGTCCTGGTTCAGATGAAGGCTGCGGGAGTCTGCGGCTCGGATCTGCATGCCTACATCGGCAAGCACATCTTCCGCTTCCCGCCGGTCATGCTGGGCCATGAGGGGGCCGGTGTGATCGCAAAGGTCGGAGAGAACGTGACGGGCTTTCAGATCGGAGACCGTGTGACGGTGGATCCGACGATCCCCTGCGGAAAGTGCCGCTGCTGCCGGGAAGGGAATACCAATCTCTGCCCGGACCGCGTTGCGCCGGGAACCAAGGCCTGGTGGGGCGGGATGGGCACCTGGGGAGACTACTTCCCGATCCGGGCGGATCATGTCTACCACATAGGTGACGATGTCTCTTTTGCCAAGGCCGCGCTCTGTGAACCCATGGCCAACAGCATGCACATCATCTCCCAGATCCAGGGAAAGGAAAAAAACTCAATCTGCGTGATCGGCTGCGGAACCATCGGACTGTTTGCCGTACTGCTGGCGAAACATGCAGGCTATAAGACTGTGATCGGCAGTGATCCGATGGCCTTCAACCGGGAGACCGCGGAAAAGGTTGGGGCAGATCTCACGGTCGATCCGATGCATCAGGATATCGAAAAAATCATCCTGGACGCTACAAACGGGGAGGGCGTCGACGTGACGATCGTCGCGGCCGGCGCGCCGGGAATCCTCGACCAGGCCATCCATCTTACCAAGCGCACAGGAGAGATCATGCTGATTGCCATGATGTCCGAACCCATCGCCTTCGACAGCTGGGCGCTTCTCTCCCGGCAGCAGAGTCTGCGCGGCTCGATGCTGTACAACACACCGGACTTTGAGGCCTGCCTGAAGCTCATCAACGAGGGCATCGACCTGAGCCCCTTCATGACGCACAGCATGCCGGTGGAGGAAGCGGGGAAGGCCCTGGAGCTCCTGAAGAACAGGAATGAAAACGTGGTGAAGGTCACACTTACACTGGATTGAGCGCCTGTTCTGCAGTGCTGCATGCCTGAAAACTGTATGTGTTGCTGACCGTTGCAGAATTGTCTATCATCCACAAAATAGGACTCCCGCATTTAGGGAAAATGCCATTATTGACAGCACCGGAAATCGGTTTATAA
>CAZMXF010000450.1:0-2489 GCA_964570015.1 uncultured Oscillospiraceae bacterium
GCTTTTCCCTCATGGAACTGCGGTGTTCTCCGTCGATGCAGATGTCCCCGCTGTCCGCGGTGTCAATCCCGCCGATGATGTTGAGAAGGGTGGACTTGCCGGAACCGGAAGGCCCCAGCAGCACGCAAAACTCCCCCTGATCCAGAGAAAGGTCAATCCCTTTCAATACCTGGACACGGCTGTCTCCCTGTCCGAAGGCCTTTTTGATTCCGTGAATTTCAATAAACATATCGGCTTGTCTGTGCTCCGAATTCTGCCTCATTAATTAAAATTAGTTTATCATAACTAATTAGAGAATTATAACCCGCTTCTGCTGATTTGTCAATGAATCGGAGCGGTTTTTTCAGCTGATTTTGAATGTCGGGAGGAGCTGCCGGTTCCGTTTCCTCTTTACGCCGCATCCAGACCGGTGCTATAATTCGGATATCAACTATCAGGGAGGACTCCCATGATCCTTTTGCTGGAACCGGACCTCTCGTCCTACACGGACGAAGCATATGAAGCCGATTTGAAGCGGCTTCCGCCGCAGCGTTATGAAAAGGCCATGACCTACCGCTTTCTCAATGATCGCAAACGCTGCGTCCGGGCCTATATGCTGCTCTGGGAGGGCCTTTCCCGGGAGTACGGTTCGGAGAGTGCGCCGTTGTTCGATTTTTTAAGTCACGGAAAGCCCGTGCTCCGCGGCTGCCCGGACCTGCATTTCAGCCTGAGCCACAGCGGCAATGCCGTGCTCTGCGCCCTGGACCAACATCCTGTGGGTGCAGACATCGAGATGATCCGCCGCCGCCCGGAGCATCTTCTCTCGGTCTTCAGCGACCGGGAGCGTATATCGATCGAACAGGCTGCTTCTCCGGAGCTTTGCTTCACCCGGCTCTGGACCCGGAAGGAGAGCTATCTCAAGCTCACCGGGGAGGGTCTCACCGGGACAAAAGCCCTGCGGGAGATCCCCACCGAGGACACCGACATGGTTCACTTTGAGACGGTGGTCCGGGAAGCGGAAGACTTTCTCTATTCCGTCTGCCAATGGACGGCGGATGTGCCCTGATTTCTTTTTCTATGAGCAGAACAGGCACAGCACTTTTCTCCCAAAAAGCGGGATCGGTGCTGTGCCTGTGTTGTATGTGTTTCAATTTGTGCGGGACAGAGCTTACATTTCCGAATGCAAAACCGGGGCGTCTTCCGGCGCAATGCCGGCTGCCTATGACCGGCTTCTCCCCAGCTGCCAGAAGGCCACCGCACCGGCAGCCGCCACATTCAGCGAATCCACACCGTGGGCCATCGGGATCCGCACGGTATAGTCGCAGTCGGCAATGGTCCGGTCGGCCAGGCCGTCGCCCTCCGTCCCGAGGATCACGGCCAGCTTCTCTTCCGCCATCAGTGCCGGATGATCGATGCCGACGGAGTCCTCCCTCAGGGCCATCGCTGCGGTCTTGAAGCCGTTTGCGCGGAGAAGCTCCATTCCCTGCTCCGGCCAGTCGGTCAGCTCCTCGCCGATCCAGGCCCAGGGGATCTGAAAGACGGTTCCCATGCTGACCCGGATACAGCGCCGGTACAGCGGGTCGGTGGAAGCCGGAGTCAGCAGCACCGCGTCCATTCCCATGGCGGCGGCACTGCGGAAGATCGCCCCCAGATTGGTCGGGTTCATCACGTCCTCCAGCACAACGACGCGCTTCGTATCCCGCAGCAGCGTCTCAGCCGAGGGCAGCGGCGGACGCTTCATGGCGCAGAGCACGCCGCGGGTCAGCGGGAAGCCGGTCAGCTGCTTGAGGCAGTCCTCCTCCGCCACATAGACCGGCACATCGCCGCAGCGGGCCAGGATCTCCTGCCCGCGCTCCCGTCCGTCCAGCATCTTTGGCAGCATCAGGAGCGACTCCGGCTCGCAGCCGGCATCCAGCGCACGCTCGATGACATGGGGACTTTCCGCGATGAACAGGGAATTTTCAATCCCGTGGTGACTACGCAGCTGTGTCTCCGTGAGGCGGGCATAGATGTCCAGCTCCGGTGCGTGAAAATCGGTGATTTCGATGAAAGTATGCATGTTGTTTTCCTTCTGTCGGTGGTCTCTTCGCATCTCAGAATCCGGAACCACAACATCCGTGTCATATTGTTGCAGTCGCAGAACCGTTCGGTGAGCACGTCTTCGGCGGATTCCGTCTCAGTATAATCCGTTTCGGCGCTTTGTCAACCTCGGCCATGTTCTGCTCTCTCCCGATCTTCCCTCAGGCATGTTGACGAAATTCCTGAAATGAAATCGGATCCTTCGTAACCATTTCAAACACTTCCCCTCATTCTGTCAGGACAGGTGATTTCTCTTCGTTTGTTAAGAATCCGCCTAACGTGTGTTTTTCTCTCTTTTTTTGTGCAAAACCAACAGTTCGAACGGTTCTTTTTGATTCCGAATTGACTTTCTTATGGAATTTTTATATAATAGTTGGGTGCAATACTGTGGTTTTCATAGTAGTTAATAAATCATTTTACAGGAGGGAGTA
>CAZMXF010000451.1:0-2483 GCA_964570015.1 uncultured Oscillospiraceae bacterium
GCATGACGAAGCCGTCGATGCGCATGACGATGACGTTGGCCGCGATGAACTGCTCACCGAAACTGTTGGTCAGCGACTGGACAATGATCATCGACATGGAGAAGATCGCCTGGGTCACGCCCGAGGGCAGGCCCAGCCGGACAAGCGAGACGACATAGCGCTTCTCCGGGCGGAGGTATTCCTTCTTCAGCCGGAATAGATCCGTCATCCGGACGATCTTCCGCAGGGCAAGGATTGCAGAAATCACCTGCGCGATTACAGTCGCCCAGGCTACGCCGGGCACACCCATGCCGAACTTGGCCACAAAGACATAGTCCAGCACGATGTTCACACCGGTCGCCACCAGCAGATAAACAAGTGCGGAGGCCGAATCGCCGAGTCCGCGCATGACGCCGCTCATGATGTTATAATATCCGCCGCCAGCGATGCCGAGGAAAATGATCGTAAGATACGACTCGCACCAGCCGATAACGCTTTCCGGCGTGTTCAGCAGGCGCAGCAGGGGCCCCGCCATCAGCGGTCCGACGATCATGATAAACAGGGATGCAACGCCCGTCATCGTGATGCAGCATCCGATGGTCTTGCCCAGGTCTTCCTTCATGCCGGCACCGAAGTATTGCGATACCATGATGCTCGCGCCCACGGAGATCCCCATGAACAGCACCAGCATCAGATTCAGCAGCGGTCCCGCGCTGCCGACTGCCGCCAGGGCGTTGTCACCGACAAAGCGCCCGACGATAATGCTGTCTACCGTGTTGTATAACTGCTGGGCGATGTTTCCCAGCAGCATCGGGATTGCGAAACGGACAATCTGGGCGACCGGATGCCCGGTCCGCATATCTACTGTCTGAAACAGTTTCATGAATCAGTCTCTTCTCTATGATTTAATAACTGTATGATGATAACAGCAAGCAGGCTGTCCGTCAAGTCCCTCGTTTCCGCTTTCCGCCCCACTTCTTTCACCGTGTAAGTCTCAGACAAAAATCTCTGCTTCCACGAACTGCCGGCCTTTCCGGGAATTGCCCCCCAGGCCGCTGACCGTTCCCTTTCCCCGGCCGCGGAGGGAGATCACGTCACCCTCCCCCACAGGGGCGTCCGTTCTTATGCAGACACTGTAGTTGAGGCTCACATTTCCCTCGAGGATCTGTTTGGCACAGGCCGTCCGGGAGAGGTTGAACATCCCCGCCGCCACCGCGTCCAGCCGCATGCTCATCACCGAAAAGCTTTTCTTTTTGTACTCCCGTTTTGGGACGCAGACCTGATTCAGGGGGATTTCTTCTGCCTTTACGCTGACTCTCCCGATGCGGTCCACCGTTAGAAGATGTCCGCAGATCCCCGGCAGGCAGAATACCGTGGTTTCCGCTCCGCTGATGAGGATATCGCCAAGGCGGTCCCGCACGATACCCGAAGCCAGGAGTGCCCCGAGATAATCCCGATGCCCCGGTTCCCCGAAGTACGCCCTGAAGTGCACGGCGCGGATCAGCTCATTCCTGCGCTCCGCGGTCTCTGCTTCCTCGGCGTCTTCTTCCGGAAAAAACACCGCGATGCACCGCTCACTGTCTTCATAGCCGCCGAAGAAACACATCCGTGTTCCCCGGTCGGGGTGAATCCGCTCCCGCAGCAGCATCTGCTCCGCCGGGGTCAGAAATACAGTACCGGTCATTTTGCCTGTCCGTTCGCTCCGTCGGCAGAGTTCCTCCGCACGCTTCAGAAGTTCATTTTCTTCCATTGCTGTCCCTCCGTCAATCGATTCCGGATATCATAGCGCCGGATGAAACGGAAGTGTCCGTTTCATCCGGCGTTAACACAGATTCATACGGTCTGTTTTCTGGCCCGTCCGCCTTTCAGGCGCGGCAGCCAGTAATCTTTGCCATAGGTGACGATCTCGGCCGCCAGGCACATCGGCAGAGCCCAGAACACATCCAGAGCCGAATGCTGCTTCACAAAGCACACAGCCAGGCAGATCATCAGGACCACAAACCCAAGCAAAGCCTTCCATCCGGTTCCGAGCTCGCGGTCCTTCAGCGCCACGGAGAGGATCCCCAGCGAATAGCCCACGTGCAGAGACGGACATACCCCGGTACTGGTGTCAAAGGAGTAGATAAACGCCATCAGGGCGGTAAGCACGTTTTGTCTCTCAAAAACTTCCGGCCGCAGATCCTGGCGGCTCGGGTAGATTACGTAACAGGTCATGGCGATAACCTGGGTGATGATGATAAAGATCTGCAGCTTTCTGAACTTCGGGACATCAAAAAAAAGGGTATATGCCAGCGCCCCGAATACGAGAGCATACCAGCCCACATAAAAGATCAGGAAAAACTCATTGAAGGGGATCAGGTCGTCCAGCGCGCAGTGGATCGGATGACAGGCCTCCCGGGGAATCAGGTTTTCCGTAACAAAATACATCGTGAAGTAAAAGATCCAGCCTCCCAGCAGCTTCACATGCGAAAAGCGCGGCTCGTTCAGCCGGCGCAGGGAGAAGC
>CAZMXF010000452.1:0-2474 GCA_964570015.1 uncultured Oscillospiraceae bacterium
CTGGTCGGACAGATCACGGAACTCGGCGAGACCTGGTCGACCGTCAGTACACTCATCGATGTCGATATGAGCGTCGGCGGAACGGTCGTTTCCACCGGAAGCTCCGGCATGGTGGTGGGTGAATACTCCCTGATGAAACAGAAGAAAGCGAAGCTGACCTTCCTTGCCGACGGTGCACAGATCTTTGCCGGCGACGAGGTGACAACCTACGGCTCCGGAGGTGCGTTCCCTGCCGGATTGGTGATCGGGACGGTGAGCAATGTCCAGACGGAGGCCGGCGGCCAGATCGAATACGGAATCATAGAGCCGCAGGCAAATCTGGATTCACTGGTACAGGTGTTTATTATCAAAGACTTTGATGTGGTGGAGTAGAGCTTGAAAACCATTATCCCAAAAGATTTTCTGGAAAAGATCAATGTCGGCAAGGTCCTGCGATATGCGATTTACCTGGTTGTACTCCTGGCGATGCAGAATATTCTGTTCACGCAGCTTAGAATTTTCGGGGTGTGTCCGATGTTCCTGCCGGCTGCGGCCGTCGCGATGGGCATGTTCGAGGGCGCAACCTGGGGACCGCTGTTCAGCTTGGTGCTGGGAATTTTTGCGGATATGGCGTTTGTGGAAAACACCATTTTCTTTACCCTGGTCTTTCCGGCAATCAGCTTTGCGTCGGCATTTATCGCCAATTTCTTTATTAACCGCCGTTTTTTTGCCTATATGAGCGCAGCAACCCTCGGGCTGCTTGCCACAGCGGGCGGGCAGCTGCTCAAAACCGCTGCGTCCGACACCTTTTCCATGGTGATGGTGACGACCGCTCTCCTGCAGACAGCCTGGTCGATTCCTTTTGCGATCCTGGCCTATTTTCCGCCTGCCCGTCTGAGCAGACTTGAGTAAAGGAGCCATTTGTGAAACATCTCGTAAAACCCGGCAGAGTTGCCGCAATGGTCGTACTGGTCATCCTGATCCTTGTAATCTATCTGACCTTCCTGTATCGCCTTCAGATCATCGAGGGCGAAAAATACTACAACCAAAGCAACGAAATCACAAACACAGAGCGGACCGTTACCGCCGCGAGAGGAAACATCCTCGACCGATACGGGCGGATCATGGTCAGCAACAAAGAATGCTATAACCTCAAGGTGGACAATGTCAAGCTGTTCGCCAATACGGATCCGAATGCGGTCATCCTGGAACTGGTCCACATGGTGGAGGGCTTTGGTGACCACTATACGGATGACCTGCCCGTCAGCAGAACCCCGCCGTTTGAATACGACGAAAACATGACGGATATACAGCGCACTATGCTGAAAGCCTACTTTGTCCGGCAAAAACCGGACGGTCTGCCGGAGAATCCCAGTGCGGTCGAGCTGCTGAGCTTCATGCGTACACGCTACGGCATCGACAACAGCTATTCCAGCGAAGAAATGCGCATCATTGCCGGTGTCCGCTATTCGATCAATGTCCGTTACGCGGTCAATACGGCGGAATACCTGTTCGTAGAAGATGCGAGTATGGAGCTCATCTCATCCATCATGGAGAACAAGCTGGTCGGCATTGAGGTCCAGCGTGCGTATATTCGCAATTATGAGACAGAGTATGCGGCGCATATCCTCGGATATACCGGATTGATGACGCAGGAGGAGTATGAGCGATACTCCCTGCTGAGCTATGCCAACGATGCCATGGTCGGGAAAGACGGGGTGGAATACGCGTTTGAGGAATATCTCCACGGCAAAGACGGCAAGGTAAGTGAGACGCAGAACAATGCGGGGACGGTGCTCAGTACCGTTTACATAGAAGAACCGGAGCCGGGGGCGCATATTTACCTGACCATCGACAAGGTCCTGCAGGAGCAGACGGAACGTATCCTGAACAACACCGTAAACACCATGATTATGAACCGGAATCAGGAGCGTGCCGAAGGCATCGAACGCGGTGACTATGACCCGGAGATGAAAGACGAAATTACCGGTGCTGCGGCAGTTGTGGTAAAGGTAAACACGGGAGAGCCGTTGGCGATCGCAAGCTGGCCCACCTATGACGGCGCAAGCATCATCGAAAAGTATCAGGAACTGATGGAAACGCCGAATGCGCCGCTCTTCAACCGCGCTCTGATGGGTGCCTACGCACCGGGTTCGGCTTTCAAGCCCTGTGTTGCAACAGCCGTTTTGACAGAAGGTCAGATCAATACGGAATACAAAATCAAGTGTGAGGGTGTCTTTACCAAATACGCCGCCGAAGGATACGCGCCTGAGTGCTGGATCTGGAACAGCGTCAAGGGAGAACACTATACCCACCCGGAGGAAAATGTCACCACGGCACTTCGCGATTCCTGCTACTACTTCTTTTTTTCCGTCGGCCACGATCTCGGTATTGACAAGATGGGCGAATACGCCCATGCTTACGGCCTCGGCGTCAGCACAGGCATCGAACTGGTCGAGACCCGCGGCAATATGTCCAACGAAGCAAACCACTCG
>CAZMXF010000453.1:0-2466 GCA_964570015.1 uncultured Oscillospiraceae bacterium
GTTCCTGATCTTCCGCAAAAAGGTCATGGCCGGCGTTTCGAGAGGAGGGACCAAAGGATGATCCGGTCTCACAGACTCTCTTCCCTCCTTCTGGCGCTGGTGATGCTCCTCTGTGTGCTGCCGCTGAGCGCCTGTCACGGCTCCCGCGGACGCGCGGCTTTTACGGTTCCGGAGAATTTTGACCGTTCCAGGCAGTACGAAATCACCTTCTGGGCCAAAAACGACACCAACAAGGTCCAGACAGCCATCTACCAGAAGGCCATCTCGGACTTTCAGGCCCTGTATCCGAACATCACGGTGAACATGCGGCTCTATACCGACTACGGGCGCATCTACAACGATGTCATCACGAACATCGCCACCAATACCACGCCCAATGTCTGCATCACCTATCCGGACCACATTGCGACCTATATGACCGGCTCCGACGTGGTGGTGCCGCTGGACGATCTGTTTGCCGATGCCCGATACGGTCTCGGCGGCTCGGAGCTTCTGTTCGATTCGCCGAAGCAGGAGGAGATCGTCCCGCAGTTTCTCAGCGAGTGCACCATCGGCGGCGTGCATTACGCTATCCCCTACATGCGCTCCACCGAGGCCTGCTATGTAAACAAGACCCTTCTGGAGAAGCTGGGCTATACGCTTCCGGATGTCCTGACCTGGGACTTTGTCTGGGAAGCGTCCGAAGCGGCCGCGAAGAAGGATTCTGACGGCAACTACCTGCTCAACGGGCAGAAGGTCATGATCCCCTTCCTCTATAAGTCCACCGACAACATGATGATCCAGATGCTCCGCCAGAAGGACGCCGGCTATTCCACCCCTGCAGGCGAAATCCAGATCTTCAACGACACCACCAGGGAACTGCTCTTCGGCATCGCCGGGCATGTGAAGAACGGTGCCTTCTCCACCTTCAAAATCTCGAGCTATCCCGCAAACTTTCTCAACGCCGGTCAATGCGTCTTCGCGGTGGATTCCACCGCCGGCGCGACCTGGATGGGCTCTGACGCGCCCCTGCTGGATATCAGCGCCGACAAGGTGGTAAAGTTTGAGACTGCAGTCCTGCCCGTCCCGCAGTTTGATCCGGAACACCCCGCCATGATTTCCCAGGGTCCTTCTGTCTGTGTGTTCAACAAAACAGATCCGCAGGAAGTGCTTGCCTCCTGGCTCTTTGCCCAGTACCTGCTGACCAACGACGTACAGATCGCCTATGCGGAAACCGAAGGCTACGTCCCCGTCACTTCCAAGGCTCAGAACAGTGACGAGTACCAGGACTATCTCCGCCGCGCCGGCGAGGACAACGACCTTCACTATGACGTAAAGATTGAGGCCTCGAAGCTCCTGATGGCAAACACCGCATACACCTTCACCACACCGGTATTCAACGGTTCCACCTCTCTGCGTGACGCTGCCGGTCAGATGATCGAAGAGGTCACGAAGTCCGTCCGCCGCAAGCAGACCGTGGACAACGCGTATATGGCCAAGCTCTTCAAGGATGTCAACGCCCTTTACCGTCTTGACCAGGTCAGCATCGCCGCTACCGGCGGCAAGGCCGATCTCGGCCCGCTGCCCTCCACATCTGTTGCGCTGCTTACCACGCTGGGTGTCGTCTGGGGTCTGATCCTGCTGTATTTCGTGTTTGACCGCATCCGCCGGAAGCGGCAGAAGGGATGACGCGGTTTTCTGTTGTGGCAGCAACATTCCCTTGATTTTCACGTGATTTGGTCTATAATATTTTTGTCCCTCGGGGACGGAATGATACCTTCATCTGATAAGGAGGAAAAACATGAAAAAGTATCTTGCACTGATTCTCGCACTGGTCATGGTCTTCGCCCTGGCTGCCTGCGGACAGAGCGCAAAACCCGCTGCTACCGAAGCACCCGCAGCATCTGAAGAGCCGGCTGCCACCGAGGCACCTGCAGCCACAGAAGAACCAGCCGCCGCAGAGCCCGCTGCCGCAGAGGAAGCCGCCCCGGCGGAAGAGTCTGCGGAAGAAGCTGCCGAGGCTCCTGCCGAAGCCGCCGTTATGAGCTATGCCGATTTTACGGCTGCCGCGGTTGACGATCCGGTCTGTGTCGAGACCTATGTCCAGGCCAAGCAGAGCTGGTGGGATGACAAGGCCACCGTCTACACCCAGGACAAGGACGGCGCTTATTTCCTGTACAACATGGCCTGCTCCGAGGCTGACTATGCCAAGCTCGTTCCCGGCCAGAAGCTCCGTGTCACCGGTTACAAGGCCGAGTGGTCCGGCGAGGTTGAGATTGTTGATGCCAGCTTCGAGCTGCTCGACGGGGACAGCTTCACCGCAACACCGGTGGATGTCACCGATCTGCTGGGCAAGGACGAGCTCGTCGCGCATCAGAACCAGCTGGTCTCCTTCAAGGGCATGACCGTCGAGGCTTATGACGAGAACGGCGCCGCCTTTGCCTACAAGAACGAAGCAGACAAGACCGACGACCTGTACTTCAAGGT
>CAZMXF010000454.1:0-2465 GCA_964570015.1 uncultured Oscillospiraceae bacterium
GTCTCCGCACATGAAACGCTGCGCCAGGCAGGCATCAAGCCCGAGCAGATCCGCCAGGTCATGAACGACACCAAGATCACCCGAACTCCGGTCCTGCCGGCGGCTCCCGTTCCCAGGTCATGTCCGGTAACGCCTGCCGTCTCGCCGCAGAAGCCCTCGTCGCCGAGATGAAGAAGGACGACGGAACCTTCCGCACCTATGACGAGATGGTAGCCGACGGCAAGAAGCTGAAGGTCGAAGGCAACTGGGTCACCACCTACTGCGCCGATCACCCGGTGGATCAGGACACCGCCCAGGGCGAGCCCTTTGCCACCTACATGTACACCATCTTCCTGCCCGAAGTCTGTGTCGATACCGAGACCGGCAAGGTCAAGGTCGAGAAGTTCACCTGCGTGGCGGACGTCGGTACCATCATGAACAAGCTGCTGGTCGACGGCAACTTCTACGGCGGTCTTGCTCAGGGCATCGGCCTTGCGCTGACGGAAGACTTTGAGGATCTCTCGAAGCACACCAGCCTGCTCAAGTGCGGCATCCCGTACATCAAGGATATCCCCGATGACATCGAGCTGCACTTCAACGAGACCTATCGTCCGAACGGCCCCTACGGTGCCGCCGGCTGCGGCGAGGCCCCGCTGGATGCACCGCACCCGGCTGTCCTGAACGCCATCTTCAATGCCACCGGCGCCCGCGTCACCCGTATCCCGGCTACCCCGGACAAGGTGCTCGCTGCACTGAAGGCACTCTGAGAAAAGACTTTGTTTCCCGCCCCTCCGGGGCGGGAAACAGGCCGGGCACCTCAAACAGGGTGCTCGTCGCGCTGAAGGCACTCTGATACGCAGTCTTTGCAAAAACCTATCGCAATGCTATAATAGAGAGGTCCTTCGGGACCTCTCTATGTTCTGAAACGATTCTATGATCGGGAGGGGAAAACAGTATGCCCGGAATTCAGGAACGTGGCTCCACCCACGTCTATAAGGTCAACAAAATCTCCAAGGAAGAGATCGATAGCATGGTGGCACGCTGTGTCTATGAGGATCCGCCATTCTGCAACGCGGCATGTCCGCTGAAACTGGATACCCGGGCGTTCCTGAAGGCGGCGGCGGGCGGAGACTTCAAAAAGGCCTTGCAGCTTTATGAGAAGGCGACACCGTTTCCCCTGATCCTGTCGATGGGCTGTGAAGCGCCCTGTGAGGCAAAGTGCCGGCTGTGCGAACGGGGAGACGGAATCGCGGTGCGCGCGGTGGAGGAAACGGCGGCTCGATACGGTCAGGTCTCCAGACTCGGAAGCATCTTCCGAACAAAGAAAAAGAAGACCGTTGCCGTGCTGGGATCAGGTCTGTTCCCGCTGTTTCTCGCGGGAGAACTGGAGAAGAAAGCCTACCCGATCACGGTATTCTGTGAACAGGAGGATCTGGAGGCATTTCTGCGCTGCGAGACCGAATTCCTGGATGAAGGGGCCTTTGCGCTGGAGCTCAAACGGCTGAAGGGCAAGGATATCCAGTTTGTCTTCGGCTGTGAGCTGGACGGGGACTTTTTCGCCCGACAGAGGGAGGTATTCGACCTGCTCTGCGCCTCCGAGGCGGTAGCGAAGAAGCTTTTCCCGTCAGCGCAGCCGGATCCGGCGCTCATGATCCTGGAGGCGGAAAAACTTGTGGTCGGCTGCGGTTCGGGCGTGATGGCAGCGGCTTTCGGCGCAAAGAAGGCCGCCCTCACGGTGGACCGACTGGCCCAGAACCTGGACCCGCGCAACATGCGCGGCAGTGAGGGGGCCATAGAGAGCAGACTCTACACAGACCTGAACGAGGCCTCTGCCCTCCGCCGCGTGCCTTCGGAGCAGGGCAGATATACCCCGGAAAAAGCTGCGGAAGAGGCAGCGCGATGCATCCAGTGCCACTGTGAAGAGTGCATGAAAAGCTGCGCTTACCTAAAACACTATAAGAAATACCCCGGCCTTCTGTCCAAGGAAATCTACAACAACACCCAGATCATCATGGGCGACCATCAGCTCAACAAGCCCATGAACGCCTGTACCCTCTGCGGACAGTGCACGGTGGTCTGTCCCAACGGCTTCGATATGGCCCACGTCTGTGCGGTGGCGCGGCGGAATATGGTCTCCACGGACAAGATGCCCCTGGCTCCGCATGAGTTTGCGCTGATGGATATGCTGTTTTCCAACAGCGACGCCTTCATCAGCCGGCCGCAGCCGGGCCATGAGACCTGCAGATATGTTTTTTTCCCGGGCTGCCAGGCCTCGGCGATTGCCCCGGAGACGGTGAAAGCAGCCTATCTCGACCTCTGCAGCCGCCTCGACGGAGGTGTGGCCCTGATGCTGGGCTGCTGCGGCGCGATCTGCGACTGGGCCGGGCGATACGAGATGCAGGAGAGCACAAGAGAATTTCTGCTGACAGAACTCTCCAAGCTGGGGGATCCGGTGATCATCGCGGGCTGCCCCAGCTGCCGGAAGG
>CAZMXF010000455.1:0-2454 GCA_964570015.1 uncultured Oscillospiraceae bacterium
ATGAGACGCGCAAAAAGCTTCAGAACATGAAGCCGGATGTCGCCGTGGAAGAGGGTGAGCCGGTTGAAGATCCCCCCACCTACTGGCTGCTGGAGAGCGGCTGGGAATGGGACGACGAACCGATCCGGAAGAAAGAAGCGCTTCTGCGTAATATTGCGGGTATCTGACACTCCGGCCCGCAGCACCTGAAAGGAGGAACGACAATGGCATCCGATCTTTCCCGTTTTCTGAAAGCACAGGAACACGACTATGCCCGGGCGCTGAGTGAGATCCGGTCCGGGCGCAAGCGCAGTCACTGGATGTGGTATATCTTTCCCCAGATCCAGGGACTCGGCTTTTCGCAGACAGCGCAGTTTTACGCCATTCAGGATCTGGCCGAGGCAAAGGACTACCTCGCCCATCCGGTTCTGGGAGCACGGCTGAAGGAGATCTCCTCCGCCCTGCTGGGGCTGGACGGCCTCAGCGCCAGCGAGATCTTCGGTTATCCGGACGATCTGAAGCTCTGCAGCAGCATGACGCTCTTCCGTCTGGCAGATCTCGACTGCCCGATTTTCCAGGCCGTTATTGACAAGTATTACGACGGTGAGGCGGATAAGAAAACCATACGCATCCTGAAAGAGCTCGGCCGATAAGCCGCTCTGGTCCGCAATACACTCCACACCCATCGCTTTTCCGAAAACAGCGGAAGCACCCCATATGGGACGCCTCCGCTGTTTCTTCTTATGAAAATGGGCCTTATGTTCAGATTTTTCTCATGCTCCGGGCAAAGCAGTCTTCACAGATGTTGAACTGGCTGCCGATTGGCAGTTCTTTCCCGCATACGCGGCAGCGCCGGATGTACTGGTCCTTGTTCTCCCGCATCAGTTCCGCAATCCGTTCGCAGATCGCACTGCGTTCTGCCGTGCAGTCATCAGGGATTCCGATTCGACGCAGAAGCTGATGGCGGATGTCATAGGCCTTATACTGCAGCTCGCAGTCCTGCAGCGTCTCGGTGCCGAAATACGGTGCCGGGATCCGCTTCTTTCTCAGGATGGCCCGGGCACATTCCGCCCAGTAGGTCACCAGTTCTTCGGTGCGCGTGTCCACCGGGCAGGTGATCAGGTCGAAGACCAGTTCCCGCTCGGTCTCCAAAGCCCGCAAACCTTTCAGGCAGTTCAGCAGGATCTGGGCGTCGTGCATGTCCTCCCGCAGGAAGCCTCTGCTCTGTTCCATCCGCTGCCACGTCTTCAGCAGAAGGGCGATCGGGTAATCTGTCGCCAGCACCTCCCGCGGGAAGGCGATGCAGGCGGCGCGGATGTTTCGCACACTCTGTCCCAGCTTTTCACCGATGAAAGGCTTGTTTCCGAGTACCAGTACCTCGCCGTACTCGTTCAGTCCGTAGCGGCCCGCCCGGCCTCCGATCTGGTTGATCTCTGCGGTGCTGAGCGGCCGGAACTCTTTTCCGTCATATTTCTCCGTCTCTGCGAACACCACCCGTTTGATCGGAAGGGAAATACCGAGGCCGATGGCGTCGGTGGCTACCACGATGTTTGTCTCGCCGGAGGTATATTTTCGGACCTCGTTTCGTCTGGCCTCCGGCGGAAGTGCGCCGTAGATGACGCTGGCCCGGAAGCCGTTTTTTTCCAGCAGTGCCGCTGTAGAGAGCACGCTCTTGCGGGAGAAGCAGATCAACGCATCATCCGGGCGCAGGTCCCGGTATCCGGTGCAGATGCCGCCGTAGCGCAGCGGCGCCAAGCGCTCGTGCCGCACCACGCTGTAATGGTCCCCGAAGCTCTCGATCAGTTCCTCGATATACTTCAGCGCTTCCGGTGCCATGCAGATATGTACCACGTCCGCATCCACCAGGCAGATCGCTCTCAGCCACGACGCGCCGCGTCCCGGGTCCGCAATCAGCTGCGCTTCGTCGATCACCGCAGTCTTGAAATGGCTTTTGCAGTCGCACAGTTCAATCGTGGAGGATACGATCTGGGCATTTTCCACCGGGATGGATTCTTCCCCTGTCAGCATGCTACAGGGAATTCCAGCAGCATTGATCTTGTCGAACATCTCCAGAGCCAGCAGGCGCAGCGGCCCCAGGTAGGTCCCGGGGATGTTTTTCTTCAGGTCTTCAATGGCGTCATAGGTCTTTCCGCTATTGGTCGGGCCTACATGCAGGACAAAGCTTCGTTTCATCTGCCTGGCCCGCTCCACATAGCCTTCCGGAGAATACGTCTGGAAGATCTCCCGGATTTCCGCGGCCTGCTTCTGCTCGTTCAGAACGTTTCGCTTTTCTTCCAGCGATCTGGCAATTTCGGGATGCAGGATCGCCTTTTCCACCTGCTCCCTCGGCCAGACGCCAATGTTCCAGTAAGCGCCGTTTCGCATCCGGACCGTCTGGAGCTGCGGTTTCGGGAAATACCGGTGGATCTGGTTTTTCGACACGCCGTATTCCTGTATGATCTGCCGCTGCGTGAG
>CAZMXF010000456.1:0-2446 GCA_964570015.1 uncultured Oscillospiraceae bacterium
GCCTTCCGCTCGGCGGTCTTTGAAGCGGTCATTGCCGCACACGACGCATAAGCTCCCCGTGAAAACGGACCGCGCAATTCGGGAAACCGACTTTGCCGGCCTGCGAAACACGAAAAAAGACAAAAAGAGACTCTCGCAGACGCTGATTCTGCGAGAGTTTTGCCATACATTACAAGATTATCCCAAAGGTGGACAGCACATCGACAGCACATCAGCTCCTCCGGCGCATAGCCTTGTCGCGGCCGACGCCGCAGCCGGGGTTGGAGAGAAAGCAGTTGTGCTGGCAGCCGCCGCAGTGTTCGTCCTTCCGGGAGACGACGATCTTCTCCAGCGGCTGGAACCGGAAAAGGCCGCCGCGTTGTACGACATAATTGTGTACGCGGAACCGGTCGAGAAGTTCGGCCAGAAAAATCGGATAGGTAATCAGGAGGGAGTCTCCCACGGCTTCTTCCAGCTTCCGGATCAGCATGTCGGCGCGGACGGCGACGTCCTCCCGGGACTCCGGCTGGCGGGAATCTCCGGCCTTCCGCTGGGCGGCAGCTTTCCGAAGCCACTTTTCCGCAGGGAGCGGACGGTCCAAATCCGAAAAGGAGCGGACGTCGATCTCGTTCAGAAGCGGTTCGACATGAAACTCACACGGTTCGAGAATCTGTTCGGCCGTGGAGCGGGCGAGAAAGCCTTCTCCGATATAGACGTCCCGGCCTCCCGGAGAGATCCGGCGCTCGGAGGGCGCTTCCGCTGCGGACCGGATCACAGCCGCGGCCGCCTTGTCAAAACCAGCGGAGGTATAACTCCCCTCAAGAGGGGAGAGCGGTTTTCCGGTACAAAGAATCAGCATACTCATTTTAGCACCTGCTTTTATCGCTTTTTGCCAAAATAGCATATTCCGAAGAGTGTGTCAAGAAAGCCCCAACGCCGAAAACAGAAAGTTAAAATATGATGTTTTTCTTGTGCGAACGCATTTTATTTGGTACAATACAGGTTGATGCAATGTCACCTTGAAAAGGAGGAATCAAAATGCGTAAGTTTTTGAAAACGAGCCATGTTATTTCCAGAATATTCCTGTACCTGAGCGTCATCGGAGTTCTGCTCCTTTATTTCTTCAAGCCCGGTGTCATGAACCTGATGCAGCAGTTTGTTCCGACGGCGGATACGGGGGCGTGGCTTGCCCTTGTGACGACGCTCTCCATTGCGGCGGTGATGTTTGCCGCATCGGAACTGGCATATAAGAGCCTGACGGACAATGAATTCATGATTACCCTCTCCTCGTCGATCCTGGAGACGGTATACGGCCGCTATGATCTCAGCGACCGGCGCTTCAGCAAGCCTGCCAAGGGAGAGTTCGAATTCAACCAGGGCCTGCGGGATGTGACTGATGAGACAGAGCGCGTGATGCATGAGCTCTCCTGGGAAAAGCAGAACAACAAGGCGCTGCAGAAGAAAACGATCGGGAACATGATCGTGGCGCTGATCTTCTTTATCGCGGGCCTGGTATTTTTCTTCTGCCCTGCCGTGTGGTACCCTGTCACAGGAGGCCTGATGTCGCTCAACACCGGTACCGTCATGGACTACTTCTCTCTGGTGGCGATTCTTCTGGCCCTGTTCATCATCTTCGAGATCGGGAACAACCAGGGACCCATCAGAAGACTGAGCACAATCCTTTCCATCCGTTCCAGAAGCGACGAGCTCAATGAGAAGCCGGCGCTGTCGGCCCCCAGACCGGAAGCGTTCTATGTGAATGCCGCACCGGCGGCTGCCCCGGTATATGAGGCGCCGAAGCCGGCTGCTCCGGTGGTGGAGCATATCGTGACGACCCCGGTTTCCGCTCCGGAGCCGGTAAAGCCGGAGGAGACGTGGACCCCGGAGCCTGCCTGGACAGGCGTACCGGAAGATACGGGTGCGGAGGATAAACCGCATGGGAGTGCTTTTGTGAACCTCACCCCGGATGAAGAGGACAAGGCAGAATAAACAAAGCAAAATCATTTTCCCGACGGAGTCGGATGATCAAAGGAGTAAACAGAATTGAAATACGCAGAACTCGGGCGCTCCGCCTTGAAACAGGAGCAGGAGAAGTGTGAGTCAGAATATGAGGCCCTGAAGGCCCAGGGCCTGAAACTGGATATGTCCCGCGGAAAACCGGGAAAGGAACAGCTGGATCTCGTCAGCGGGATTCTGAGCATCCTGACCGATCCAACAGACTGCAACGCGGACGGAATGGATGTGCGCAACTACGGCGGCCTTGCCGGGTTGCCGAGCGCGAAAGCGCTCTTTGCCGATATTCTCGGCTGCCGGCCGGAGGAATGCTTCGTAGGAGGCAACTCCAGCCTGGACCTGATGTACAACACCATCTCCAAGGCCTATACCCACGGCCTGTTGCACAGTGAGAAACCCTGGTGCAAACTGGACAAGGTAAAATTCCTGTGCCCGGCCCCGGGCTATGACCGGC
>CAZMXF010000457.1:0-2446 GCA_964570015.1 uncultured Oscillospiraceae bacterium
CGTGATGTATATGCACACCCCGCCGCCTGTGCGCATCAGGAAGCGGGATGGTTGTATTGATTGTTTTACTCGTATCTGTCGAGCAGATACTGGAATGCCTCATCCACCAGATAGTGGTCAATCGTGATTTCCTGCACGCCAATCGAAACCAGGCGTCTTATTTCCTCGTAGACCTGTTCTGCCGTTATAGAACCGAAGTCCACGTAATAGCATCCGAGGTCAATACCGTTATTGACGGCAAGGATAGCTGCCTCCGCTGTCAGGTCGGTTGCCTTTCCATCAAAGAAAACCCCTCTTCCTGTATTGGCAAGATCGCTCCAGCTGTCAATTATGCTCTGTGTTGGATTGGAAAGAACACCGCATCTTGCATTCGGATCATAGTTGCGTATTCGTCTTGCCAGATCTACGCCGGTGATCCATGATGTGTGATCGAGCATCCCATGTTTCCGAACGATGGAGACAAGCTCCTCAGCCTGTTCTTCCGAATATGAGAACTTCCGATCAACATAGATCTCCATCCCGAGCTGTTTACACAGGAGCACCCATTCCTCGAAGGTAAGGATCTGTGTGCCTGCAAACTTCGGACTGAACCAGTAGCCGAAATCAATGCGTCGCAGGACTGCAAAATCCAAATCGACCACAGAATAGTTGGAGCCATGAACTGCGGTCAGCGCACTTACATCCAGCTCCGTACTGGTGTACCCGTCATTGTACAAAAGCACCGTTTCCCCATCATACCAGTAGAAGTCGGTTCCATTGGTATACATCGTATAGCCGTTGATATCGCGAAGGTAGCCCAGTCTGCCTAGCGTCGGATCATGCCACATCACAAACTCGCCATCCTTTGAATGGAACAGATCGTTTTCGGTGATTGTGAAGCCCTCCTTCCGGGCGAGGATATACGCTGGCGCAGTACACTGCGGGGCGATGCGGTCATCCCCTCTGTGGGCAATGCTGCGGACAGTACCAGAGGTTTTCAGATCCTTATTGCCGATTGACCCAAAGCTGTCTTTAAGCGTATTCATTTTCTCATCTAAAGCGGCATCAGCAGCTATCAGCTGATGGTAGAGGCTGTTCTCGTTCGTTATCTCAACCACGGAAATGTTGACGCTTTCACTGATATCCACGTCTGTAGTCTCCGATATGCTCGTGCACAGGCAGACCGTGTAATACTTGCCTGCGCTATCCGGCACGATAAAAGTACCTGAGCGCCAGCTGGAATTGTACGTGCGGGTGTAGTTCCCGTTCTCTTCTCGGTCATACAACATTACTGAGCCATAGTATCCTTCGGCCATGCTGATTGAAATCGTGCCCTGAGAAAACAACACACCATCGTTCTTGATCCTGGTGGTGACGTGATTACTAAACCCGGTATGCGATCCCTGAATCCAGGTAATTCGCGGGATATTATATCCGAGCACTTCTGCTGACAAGTCTTTCAGCGACTCAAGACCTTCATAGAACCTGTCTTCGGATTCTTCCAAACTGGCTGTCCTATCCTGCAAATCACCGATGACGTTCAGTGAGTCCAGATGTTCTGAGATACGGACATGAATGGATTCCGTGATGGGTATTTCAACTTCGTCGCCGTCATACACGAGGGCAACGCGATAGTATGATCCAGAGCTGTCTGGCAGATTCAAAGTGCCTCTGCACCAGGAAGAATCGTAATAATCCTCATATCCGCTCTCCGTCAGATGGAATAGTTTGATTGCGAATCTGTAGCCATCATCTACTTCCAATCGGATATTACCAATTGCTTTCCTGTACCCGATCGTCCGTATTCGAGTTTTATCCTTGTTCGACGGGGAAACAATCGACCCCGGCTCCCAGTCAAACTCGGGATAATAATAGCCCATGGTCAGCCCATACAGATGGATCAGGCTGTTACGGAGGTTGTTTGTGATATCACGGATATGCGCACCGAGGCTTTCGTGGGTTATATCATCTAAATCCACCCTAGCTTCCAGCACTTCAGTCTCTTCAGTCGCAGATCCCGCTATGCTGTCCATTCGCGCATTCAGGGTGTTTTTCGTCTCCCTGAGTTCAGTAGTTCCGTCATCAAGCCTGGATAACGCTTCTGACACGGTGCCGTCCACATGCTGCCTTGTACTGGCGTTGTCTTGCGTAATTGCCTGCTCCGTAGCGTCATTATCAGCTACAATCGCCGTCTCAGTCGCATCATTATCAGCTCGCACAGCCCTTAGCGTCTCCGTCAACTGATCGGACACGTTCTGGAGCTGCTGGCTGAAATCACTGCTCTTCGCCCAGTACGATGTGTCCGTGATAGCCGTCCCCGCAGGAACCTGCCGGCGGGCAATGTAGCTGTCACCGCTGGAGCTTTCCAGCACCACCGACAGCATCTCGTATTCTTTTCTCTGATCCCACTCTCCGCAGGGCAGCGGGACGATCCGTTTTCCTACATATTTCGCCATGATAAAATCTC
>CAZMXF010000458.1:0-2439 GCA_964570015.1 uncultured Oscillospiraceae bacterium
TCACGCGAACCACAAAGATGAACAGCGCGATGCAGATTACCAGCGCCACCATCAGAGACTGGATCCAGTCGTACAGATCCAGGCGCATCTGTTCATCGGGTGGGAGCTTTTCCTTTTCTTCGATCTCTTTCTTTTTCATGATTTCAACGGCCTTTCCTTTTGTTGTTCAAATCGGTCATCAGGCGCACCACACGCCAGTCGCCGCGGCAGATTGCATCCGCAAGAAGGCGCAGGTGCAGCGGCGCATGACGGACATAGGGACTGTGTCGGTATTCGGGGTAACGGCGAAGATAATCGTCGCGCAGCTGCCCCTGGATCTCGCTGTGCAGGTCGATCCGGTTCACACGGGTGACGGAAGCCAGCAGTTCTTCGTACCAGAACTTATACGTGAGTTCCGGGAGGTAGCACTCGAAGGCGTTCTCTCCGCGGTAATAACACTCCACCGTCTCCGCCACCGGCAGCATATCCAGATTTCTTGCCGCCTGGGCCGCACTCATGATGGAGCCCGGGCGCTGAAAATAGCGGTACCATGCCTGCGGTACCGGTAGAATCCGTTCCAGCCGGAGGCAGAGCTTCGGCACTGTCGCCAGGTCTTCGAACCACATCCGATCCGGAAAGCGGATCCCCGAGGAGAGGAACAGTTCTCGTCTCCACAGCTTGTTCACCGCATTGTGCGGTGAGAAGAGAAATGTCGGATCGGAGGCGAAAGAGAATTCGCTTTCGTGTTCCGTTCCACGGACATAACGGAGCTCGTTCCCGGCTTCGTCCACATGCATGAGGTCGAACACTACCGCGTCCACACCCGGGTTCCGGTCCAGGACATCCAGCATCTCTTCCACCGCACCCGGTGTGAGATAGTCGTCGCTGTCGACAAAAAGGATATATTCCCCTTTTGCCGCCTCCAGGCCTGTGTTTCGCGCGTGTCCGAGGCCGCCGTTTGGTGTCTCGATAACGGTGATCAGAGCCGGATACCGCTCGGCATACTCCCGCAGGATCACGGCAGAGCCGTCCGTGGAGCCGTCGTTGACACAGACGAGCTCCCGTTCCGGGGTTTGCCCGGAATCTGTGCCCGAGTCTTTCGCCCCCTTCGGGAGCAGCGAGTCCAGGCACTTTCTCAGCCATGCTTCGGTGTTATATACGGGGATCACGATGCTGAGCTTCATGGATTTGCTCCTTCCCCGGCTGCAGCCGCTGCGTCGACGATCACCGTGCGGTAGTTGCGGTAGATCACCTTTCCGGGCAGTGATCCGGAGGGCTTCTTCACATTGAGGACCATGGTGTAGTCCACCGCGGTGCGGCCACTGTCACGTGCTTGGGAATAATAGGCCGCCAGTTCTGCCGCAGCACGGATCGACTCCGGAGAAGGCTCCAGCCCTTCACAGCGCAAAATCACATGACTGCCGTGGAGCTGCTGTACATGGAACCAGTAATCTGTCCGTCGTGCCTGTCGAGTGGTGAGTTCGTCATTCTGCAGGTTATTCCGCCCTACAAGGATCTCCATCCCGTCCGGGCTCTCAAAGCGCATCGGCGCCATCGTCTTCATAGCGCTCCGTTTCTTCGGATTCCTGCTGCGCTGGGCTTTAAGCCAGCCGGTAGTCTCCAGCTCTGAGCGAATCTCGTCCAGCTCCCTGGTGCTGCCTGCCCGGGAGAGTTCATCCAGAACACTGTTGAGGTATTCCAGCTGCTTCTCCCCATCTGTGATCAGCTGTGTGAGGTGCTCCTTTGCTCCCTTAAGTTTCCGGTATTCCCTGAACCGGGCATTCAGGTTCTCCTGCGGTGTCCTGGTGGGATCCAGCGGGATCGTCACGAGAGGCAAGTCTTCTTCGTAGTAGTTCTCACACTCCAGAACACGGTCACCGCGGCGGACGCGGTATAGATTTGCCTGGAGCAGTTCCGCCTGTCGGCGGATATCCTCAAGTCTTTCGGTCCGGCGCAGTTCCTCTGCCTGGGCGGCGAGCTTTCGCTGCTGTCGGTCCCGGGTACGGCGCACGGATTTAACAAGTTCCTGCGCCCTTCGCCGCTGCAGTTCCTGCCGTTCCATCGCACCGTAGCGGCTGTCCAGTAGTTCGCTGATGCTGCGGCATTCTGTATTCGGTGTTTTCAGAGCCCGGGCTTTTTTCTCATCTCCGGCCGGATTCTTCTGTTCGAAGCCCTCCGGGATCGGCGGCAATTCGTATCGCAATCCCGGGAGCAGAGCACGCGTCCCGTGCTCGGAGAGCGGAATGCGGCGCAGGCAGTCGAGGATTCGTCCGTCCCCTCCGACCAGAACCACATTCGCGGCTCTGCCCATCAGTTCGGTGATAAGACCGAGTTCCGCACTGTCGCCCAGCTCGTTCCTGCTTTCCAGGCGGAAGGCAATCAGGCGGTCGCCGTTTGGCTGTTCGACGCTGCGGATGCGCGCACCGGTCAGGTATTTGCGCAGCAGCATGCAGAACATGG
>CAZMXF010000459.1:0-2433 GCA_964570015.1 uncultured Oscillospiraceae bacterium
AAGTCGTTGTAGACCGTCTCCTTGATTCCGCTCTGGGACAGGACCACGGGGATGTGGACGCTCTCGTTTTTGGTTCCGGGTTTGATATGAATGTCAATGCCGCTGCCGTCCTCTTTGGAGACAATGTCGATGTTTGCCGTGGTATTACGACCGGCGAGCTGACTGTTGGCACGGAAATTATAGGCCCCTTCGGGGACGGAATGGAGGTCGGCGATCTCTTCGATCAGTCGTTTCTGAATCGCATCAAGTTTGACCATGGCTACTTCCTCCCCTCACTGCAGCCTGACGCAGGTGCTGCTCTGGCCGACGAGCTTCGGCATGATCTCAGCCGGCGTCCCGCGATCCTGAATCGTCCCGCCGGAGAGCAGCAGAATCTCATCGGCGATGTTCAGGATCCGTTCCTGATGGGAGATGATGACGATGGAGCTGTCTTTGATTTCCTTCCGCATCTTTTCAAAGATACGGATCAGATTCTGGAAGCTCCAGAGATCAATTCCTGCTTCCGGTTCGTCAAATACGGAAAGGCGTGTATGCCGGGCCAGCAAAGTCGCGATCTCAATTCTCTTCAGTTCTCCGCCCGAGAGGGAGGAGTTGATTTCCCGGTCGATGTAGTCTCTCGCACACAGCCCGACCTCGGAGAGGTATTCGCAGGCCTCGGAGACCGAGAGATTCTTCCCCGAAGCCAGACGCAGCAGATCCTTCACACGGATGCCCTTGAAACGGACCGGCTGCTGGAAGGCAAAGCTGATGCCGAGTCTGGCCCGCTCGGTGATATCCAGGCCGGTAACGTCCCTCCCGTCAAACAGGATGCTGCCCTCTGTCGGTTTTTCGATGCCCATGATCAGCCGGGCAAGTGTCGACTTGCCGCTGCCGTTCGGGCCGGTAATTACGACGAACTTTCCGTCGTCGATGGTGAGATTCAAATTCCGCAGGATTTCCTTCTGTCTGCCGTCCTCCTCGACGGCGAAGCTCAGATTTTTAATCTCAAGCATAATGTCTGGTTTCTTACTCCTGTCTCTTTTATTTTATCGCGTTCTGTTCGCGGATCTTCCGCTTCCAGCACTGATGGCACATGGCCATATAGCTGTCGTTTCCGCCGAGGAAGACCTGGTCGCCCTCGGTGATGATACGCCCGCTTGCATCGATGCGGGCATTGACCGTCGCTTTCCGTCCGCAGGCGCAGACGGTCTTGATCTCGGTCAGGGAATCGGCCAGTTCCATCAGGCGCTGGGCACCGGGGAAAAAGTGGGTCAGAAAATCAGTCCGGAGACCGAAGCAGAGAACCGGAAGATCCTCTTCGTCCACCAGTGTGCGCAGATCGTCGATCTGTTCCGGGGCGAAAAACTGCGCTTCATCCGCAATGATGACGTCGTGCCGGCCGGCGAGATGATAGGCCTCTACGATGCTCTGTTCCGGCGTAATGACCTGGGCGCGGGCTTCCAGCCCGATCCGGCTGCGAATCAGATCCGCTCCGTCCCGGGTGTCGATGCTCGGTTTAATGAGCCATACCGTCATGCCGAGTTCCTCGTAGTTGAACTTGGTAATCAGGGCCTGGGCGGATTTGGAGGAACCCATCGCACCGTATTTAAAATATAGCTTTGCCATTTCTGTGTGACTTCCTCTCTCACTGCTCCAGGTGCGCGCGGACCCGTTCCATGATCATATCCAGTGCCACGAGATTGTGTCCGCCCTCCGGGATAATAATGTCCGCGCGGCGTTTCGACGGTTCCACGAACTGCTCATGCATGGGCTTCACCGTGGTGAGATACTGGTTCACCACACTGTCCAGACTGCGGCCGCGGTCCCGGACGTCCCGGACGATACGCCGCAGAATCCGCACATCGGCATCCGCGTCCACAAAGAGCTTGATGTCCATCTCGTTGCAGAGTTCCTGACTGGCGAAGATCAGGATCCCTTCCACCAGAATCACCTTGGCCGGATAGATCTGCCTGGTCTGTTCCAGCCGGTCATGAATGGCATAGTCATAGAGCGGCATCTGGATGGGTTTCCCCGCTTTCAGGGCCCGCAGGTCTTTCAGAAACAGTTCTGTGTCAAACGCATCCGGATGGTCGTAGTTGATCTTCGCGCGCTCTTCAAAAGGGATATTATGCCGCGCCTTATAGTAGTTGTCGTAAGAAATCATACAGACATCCTTGCCGAAGCGCTGCATCAGCCGACGGGTAATCGTCGTCTTTCCGCTGCCGGTGCCGCCGGCAATGCCGATGACCATGACTTTATGCATCACGAACCCTCCGTACTCTTTTTTCGCCCTATCATACCATAGAACGTCGGCTCTTTCAATCGCATTTCAGAGATTGGCCGTGATTTCACTTGTCTGCCGATGACGGATTGTGTATAATAGAGTCATACCAATTTCCGGATGGTCTGTATGAAAACTTACACACCCCGCCCACGGGAATGGGCACAGGAACA
>CAZMXF010000460.1:0-2432 GCA_964570015.1 uncultured Oscillospiraceae bacterium
GAAAAGGTTTACAGAATTATGAATAAACTGAGAGATAATAATGAATAAAAGGTTTCAAAACGAAAAAACCATGGCGGCAGACAGCCGGTTTTCGACTTTTTGAACAGGGTTTTCGACAGAATGAAAATGCATAAAGCGAAAAACATGGTTGACATAACCGGAAATTTCAGTTTTGAGGTACCTCCGCCGCGAATTACCCCGGAATGTCAGCCAAAATGCTTGACGGAAGCAGACGGGGATAGTAAAATATCCGCAGCAGCTACAGGGAACTGCGGTTCTGCCCGGGAAAGGAGCCTGTGATGAGGCGGCGTTTTAATTGGGATAAGCGATATCTGTATTGGGGAGTAACGGCGTTTTGTGTCATTGCCGCTGCACTCCTGTTTTACTTTGCGGTGGGGAACATCACGGTCTTCGGAAACGCCGTTTCCCGCCTGGTGAGTATTCTGGCTCCGTTTATCTGGGGTCTGGTGATCTGCTATCTTCTCTCTCCGCTGATGCGCAGTGTGGAAAACAGGCTGTTTCTCCCGCTGGCCAGAAAGCTTTACAGGAAAAACAAAAAGAACGACGGACGGCGTTTTGCGAGGGCGCTCACGGTTGTGTTCTGTGAGATCGTCCTGATTCTCGTCCTGGTGGCTTTGGTATACCTGATCATTCCGCAGATGCTCAGCAGTGTCCAGACGCTGATTTCCAACAGCGGCGTTTACGTCGACAACCTCTCCAAATGGGCGGATGGTTTGTTTGAGAACTATCCGGTGCTGGACGATTATCTGGGCGGATTCCTGGACAACTTCAACACCAACCTCGGCAACTGGCTGGAAACCAAGCTGCTCCCCCGCGTGGGCAGCGTTGTTACCTCCGTGACGTCCGGGGTTTATGGGGTAGCCAAGAGCATCTACAACCTTATTATCGGCATCATTGTTTCGATTTACCTCCTGAGCGACAAGGAAGGCTTTGTTGCGGCGGTGAAGCGAATGACGTACTCCGTGTTCTCGGTGGAGACCGCAGACCGTCTGCGCAGCGGCCTGAACTTTGTGGACAGGACATTTATGAGCTTCCTGAACGGGAAACTGCTGGACTCTCTGATTATCGGCATCATCTGCTATATCGTCTGCTCCATCCTGAAGATGCCGTACACGCTGCTGGTCAGTGTCATTGTGGGCGTGACGAACATCATTCCGTTCTTTGGTCCGCTGATCGGTGCGGTGCCCAGCGCCCTGATCATTCTGATGGTGGACCCGACCAAGTGCCTGATCTTCATTATCTTTGTGATCATCCTGCAGCAGATTGACGGCAACATCATCGGACCGCGAATCCTCGGCAACTCTACCGGCATCACCGGCTTCTGGGTTATGTTTTCCATCATCCTCGGCGGAGGTCTGTTCGGTTTCTGGGGGTTGCTCCTGGGCGTACCGGTGTTTGTGGTGATTTACTCGCTGGTGACCAGCCTGATCGTAAAGAAGCTCAAGCGCAACGACCTTCCCTGGGAACTCGAGGATTATAAGGAACTGGATTATATCGACCCGGCGACCCTGCAGGTCGTGAAGAAAGCCAGCGTCAGAAGAGAAGAACTCGCACGGGAAAAAGAACTGAGGCTGAAGGAAAGCTCTAGGGAAAAACCCGCCCAGGAGACGGTACAGAAATGAAGTACCTGATCGCGACACTGGGCTGCAAGGTCAATCAGTTTGAGACACAGGCGATGGAAGAGCGGCTGCTGCGGGACGGGCATATGCCCGCTGCACCGGGAGAGCAGGCGGATGCCGTCATCGTCAATACCTGCGCAGTCACAGCGGAGAGCGGCCGAAAATCGCGCCAGATGATTCGTCGTCTGCACGATGAAAACCCCGACGCGGTGGTCGCGGTCTGCGGCTGCTATGCCCAACTGAGCCCGGAGGAAAACGCCGAAATCGGAGCCAGCGTGATTTTCGGAACGGGAGACCGAATGGCTTTCGTCGAGGCAGTGGAGCGCGCTGTAGCCTCCGGCGAGGCCGTCAGACAGATTGACCGCCCGTTTTCCAGAAAAACCATAGAACTGCTCCCGGCAGGGGCTGTTTCGGGCAGAACCCGTGCCATGCTGAAGATTCAGGACGGGTGTCGGAACTTCTGCACCTATTGCATCATCCCCTATGTCCGCGGCAGTCTGCGCAGCATGCCGATCGCCGACGCGGTTGCGGAGACCAGAAAACTGCGGGAAGAGGGCTTCCGCGAGCTGGTGCTCACAGGTATTGAGGTGGCGTCCTACGGACTGGATCTGGAAGGAAAGCCGACGCTGGCCGATGTGATCGAAGCTGTGGCGGCGGAGTCGGGTGAAATGCGGCTGCGTCTCGGCTCGCTGGAGCCGACGGTGATCACGGAGGACTTCTGCAGGAGGCTTGCCGAGACCGGAAAGCTCTGCCGCCATTTTCATCTCTCGCTGCAGAGCGGCTGTGACCGGA
>CAZMXF010000461.1:0-2423 GCA_964570015.1 uncultured Oscillospiraceae bacterium
TGACTATTATACCACAGTGATGATGATTTGTCTAACTTTTATTGCATAACAGTATTAGGGCAGCATCATAGTCCGGTTGTACCCCGTTCGGCATCAACACGCCGATCACCCGTTCCCTGCCGAGCGCCTCTACACACAGCGCCGCAACTGTAGAGCTGTCTTTTCCTCCGGAGATCCCAACCACCGCATTGCATCCTGCTCCATTTGTTTCAAAAAAGCCGCGTATCCAATCCACGCACTCATTTTTAACCTTCATAGCATCGAACATGATTTCGCCTCCCTATGGTCATTCAGCGGCCTGCGTTATGAGATGTGCTCGCAGCAAGTTGACCTGCAGCCTTTAAAGCTCTGATATCTGCAGCGCGTCGTAGCCGGATTCGCCGGTGCGGATACGGACCACGTCCTCTACGTCATAGACAAAGATTTTGCCGTCGCCGATCTCCCCGGTGTGCAGCGCTGCATTGGCTGCGGCTACAACAAGCTCGGGATCCACCTTGGACACGACAATATCGACCTGAAGCTTCGGCGTGAGATGCATACTCATTTCAATGCCGCGGTACTGGCCGGTTTTGCCCTTCTGCGTGCCGCAGCCCAGCACATTGGTAACGGTCATGCCGGTAACACCGATGCCGGCCATCGTATCCCGCAGGGTGCCAAAGCGCGCCTCATCGCAGAGGATACGCACCAGGGTGTAGCGTTTCCGGCCGACCGGCGTTTCACGCAAACCGGAGGAAAGCGTCAGCGGGAAAGGCTGCAGTCCGGCGGTGTCGACCGGACCGTCAGAATGCACGCCCAGTGTGGACTCGATGGGGATGAAGTCCGCGTAGGCGTTGGCGAGGCCGTGCTCCGTCACATCCAGGCCCTCGATCTCCTCTTCCGCGCCCGCGCGAAGGCCGATCGTTCCCCGGATGACCTTAAAGACCAGGATCATACACAGGACCGTATAGCTTCCGATGGTAAGGATGCCGAGACACTGCACGCCCAGTTGCCGCAGCCCGCCGCCATAAAAAAGGCCTTTGGTGCCGTAGCTCTCATTACAGGCAAACAGGCCTACGGCGATCGTGCCCCAGATTCCGTTGACGCAGTGGACCGCCACCGCGCCGACAGGATCGTCCACGTGGAAACGCATGTCCAGAACCTCCACTGCTAGGTCTACGAGGATCCCCGAGACAATGCCAATAATCGTTGCTCCGAGCGCATCCACGCTGGCGCAGCCAGCGGTGATGGCGACCAGTCCGGCCAGCGAGGCGTTGAGGCACATGGAGACATCCGGCTTTCCGTTCTTCCTCCAGGTAAAGAGCATACAGATGACCGTTGCCACCGCCGGGGCGATCGTAGTTGTCCCGAAGATACGTGCCATCTCTTCCACATCGGCTGCCGCCGCGCCGTTAAAGCCGTACCAGGCAAACCACAAAATAAAAACACCCAAAGCGCCCAAGGTTACGGAGTGTCCCGGGATCGCATTTGAGGTAATGCTGCCGTCCGCGTTTTTTGTGTATTTGCCGATACGGGGACCGAGGATCGCCGCGCCGACCAGCGCGGACAAACCTCCTACCATGTGAATCACACAGGATCCGGCAAAGTCGATGAAGCTCAGCCTGCTCAGCCAGCCGCCGCCCCAGACCCAGCCGGCCTCGATCGGATAGATGAGCAGACTGATGATCGCGGAATACAGGCAATAGGCGGAAAACTTCGTCCGCTCTGCCATGGCGCCGGACACGATCGTGGCTGCCGTCGCGCAAAACACCAGCTGAAAAACAAAGGATGACCAATCGAAGCCTTCAAAGTCCCGGAACATTCCCCATTCCGGCCTGCCGACCAGACCAAGCGCACCGTGCTGTCCCATCATCAGCCCATAGCCGAGCAGGAAGAACATCACCGTCCCGATGCAGAAATCCATCAGGTTTTTCATAATAATATTGCCTGCGTTCTTGGCCCGGGTGAAGCCGGTCTCCACCATGGCGAAACCGCACTGCATAAAAAATACCAGGATCGCCCCGACCAGAAACCAAATTGACATGTTCATACGTACACCTCCAAAAAAGCAGACGGCAAGGGTGCTACGCTCAACGCGCGGCGCCTTTGCCGTCCGAATATGTCGGAGATTATACTTTCCGAAAATTCAGAAGTCAAGGCTTCCACTATACCGGTTTCATTGGAAAAGGAAAAGGAAAAAACTATGACATGGCGGGAAGTATGCTCCAAGGCAAATGATATAAATAATGTATCGTAACAACTATATTATATGTATTTAATTTTTGCCGGTTCCTGTGCTATGCTTCAGTCGTCCCCGGGAAACAGACAAATCCAAAACGAAAAGAGGCGAGCGTTGTGAAGAAGCTGGAAAAAGTATTTGAAGAGTTTTACAAAAGCTTCTCGCACCGTGAGGGCTGATCCCTTACCGCTCAAACAGGAAGAAAACA
>CAZMXF010000462.1:0-2421 GCA_964570015.1 uncultured Oscillospiraceae bacterium
CGCTGCTTGGTGATGAGCGGGTTCTGGGCATACTGCTCATACATGGCGTTGAAACGGGCAACCTGGCCTTCGGCCTCTGCGATACGGGCGGCCTTCTGTGCTTCGGCGATCTGGACAATTCGGTCTGCCTGTGCTTCGGCGGCAGGGATCTGCTCGTTTTCGTACTTGCGGGCCTGGTTGATCTTGGTCTCGGCAGACTGCTTTGCGGTCTCAACCTCCTTGAAGGCGGCGACGATCTCCCTCGTGGGAGGCGCCGCATCCTGGATGGTGATGTTGACGATCTGGATGCCGATGTTCTGTTCCTGCAGATCCTTGACGATCTTTTCCTTGACATCGGCCTGAATGGCGCTCTTGCCGGTGGTCATGGCCTCGTCGACGGTGTAGTTGATGACCGTGCTGCGGATGCTGGCCAGGGCAATGTTGTGGAGGATCAGCTCGGGATCATGGGAGTTGAACAGATACGCAACCGGATCACTGACCTTGTACTCCATATAGAAGTCAATGTTAATGAGATTGAAATCCTTGGTGATCATGATCCCGTCAAACGAGTTCGTGATGTTCTGTCCGCCCGAGCTTACCGAATAGCCGATGCCGGTGCCGTGGGTGGTGATGTCCACCATGTGAACCTGCTGAAGATAGGGGATCTTGAAATAGAGACCGGCGGTGTTGGTGCGCAAAACCTTTCCGAACATGGTGACAACGGCGTTTTCCTGCTCACTGACGTTGTAATAGGAGCCGAGAACCGTGCCCAAGATCAGGAGCGCCAGCACGACGATCACGACGCGCTGCAGCGTTTTCTTCAAATCGGGCTTATTCCGGCGCGGCGGCACTCCGGCGCTGCCTCCCGGCGGCGTGCCGCCCACATCCCGAAACTGCCCGTCCCGGAACTCGCGGCCCTGAAAGCCTTTGAAATCAGGCATATGCAACCCTCCTATGGTAGTGTTTTCCGTATTCTACCATATTGCGAAAAAAAAGACAAGAAGAACAGGCCCGCCGGACTTTAAGGCGGCCGCCCTTCCGGTGGGTAGAAAAGGAAGACAGAGCGCAAAGTACGGAGAGAATACGGGGAGAAGCCGCTTGACCTTGGGAAGGGACTGTGTTATTCTGAAAAGTACCATCCGGGAAACCGGAATCAGGGATATAGATCTTAAAAACGATCACATACAGGAGAGTATGCTATGTATGAAGCTTTGAAAGAACGCTTTGCCGAGGTGTTCGGCGCGGCGCCGACACTGCTGTTTTCCGCCCCCGGCCGGGCCGAACTCTGCGGCAACCACACGGACCATCAGTGCGGGATGATTCTGGCCGCATCCATCAATCTGGAGACGGTCGCCGCGGTGCGCCCGGTGGATGAGCCCAGGATCCGCCTGCTTTCGGAAGGCTACCCGATGTGCGAGGTGGACCTGGGTCAGCTGGACCCGGCAGAGGAGGAAAAGGAGAGCACCACGGCATTGATCCGCGGTGTGGCGGCGGGCTTTGCCGGAAAAGGCTTTGCTCCGGTGGGCTTTGACGCCTGTGTCTGCTCGAATGTTCTGGCGGGGAGCGGGCTTTCGTCTTCGGCGGCTTTTGAGATTCTGCTGGGCACCATCGAAAACCACCTGACCGGTGCACAGCTTCCGGCGATGGAGCTGGCAAAGATCGGCCAGGCGGCGGAGAACCGTTTCTTCGGGAAGCCCTGCGGACTGCTGGATCAGGCAGCGGCGGCTTCCGGCGGCGTAGTGTTTATCGACTTTGCCCCCGGGAAGGAACCTGTTTCCGAAACCATCGACGTGGACTTCGAGAACTACGGCTACGCGCTCGTGGTGATTGACAGCGGAGCGGATCACGCAGGACTCACGGACGACTATGCGTCGATCCCGAAGGAACTGCATAAGGTCTGCGCTTTCTTCGGAAAGAACGTACTGCGTGAGGTCAATGAGCAGGACTTTTATGAAAAGCTCCCGGAGGTCCGGGCGGCCGCGGGGGACCGGGCGGTTCTGCGCGCGATGCATATCTATGATGAAAACCGGCGTGTCCACATGGCGCGGGCGGCTCTGAAGTGTGAGGACATCGAGACTTTCCTGCGTCAGGTGAACGCTTCCGGGCGTTCGTCTCAGCTCCTGCTTCAGAACATCATTCCGGGCAGAGCTTCAGACCGTCAGGCTCTGAGCTACGCCCTGGCCTGTGCCGAGCGGCTGCTGGAAGGAGAAGGAGCCTGCCGCGTCCACGGCGGCGGATTCGCCGGGACGATCCAGGCGATTGTACCGCTGAATCGCGTGGATGCGTTCTGCGCGGAGATGGACCGCCTGCTGGGGGCAAAAAGCTGCCACCGGCTGTCGATCCGCCCGGTCGGAGGCGTACTGCTGGAGGTGCTGAAATGAGTGTGAATGTCAATCCCGCCCTGCTCGGGCTGCTGAACTACGCAGAAGAGAAGGGGCTGAT
>CAZMXF010000463.1:0-2415 GCA_964570015.1 uncultured Oscillospiraceae bacterium
AGTTCAGCACCGTGCAATAGTCGCAGAGATTGGAAACGACGTCCATGTGATGCTCAATCATCAGGATCGTGATCTTGAAGTGGTCGCGGATTTCACGCACAAAATCCACCAGCTCCAACGATTCGTCTGCGTTCATACCGGCTGCCGGTTCGTCCAGCAGCAGGAGCTTCGGGTCCAGCGCCATGGCGCGGGCGATCTCCAGCTTACGCTGATGGCCGTAGGGCAGGGAATTTGCCCGCTCGTCCGCCTTATCCTGCAGACCGACGATCTCGAGCAGATTCATGGCCTTGTCGTTGAGCAGTTTTTCACGCTTTTTGAACTTGTCACTGTGGAAAATGGCCTGGGGCAGGTTGTAGGTCGCATCCATTCCGCTGGCGATGACGACATTCTCCAGCACGGAGAGGTTGGAGAACAGGCGGATGTTCTGGAAGGTGCGGCCGATGCCCAGCTGGGCCACCCGGTGCGGGGAAGAGCCGGTGATGTCTTCGCCCATGAAGATGATCTTGCCGGAGTCGGGGGCGTAGATGCCGGTGATGTTGTTGAAGATGGTGGTCTTGCCGGCGCCGTTGGGGCCGATCAGGCCGTGGATCTGTCCCTGCTCGATCTTGACGGAGAAGTTGTCGATGGCATGGACGCCGCCGAAGTGCTTCTCCACGTGCTGCATTTCAAGCACCGGATTCTTGCTCTCCAGGGCGTGGAGTTTGGCTTCCAGATAATCGATCTTGCCTTCCAGTTCTGAAATCTTCTCTTCCACCGAGAGGTTATGGATCACATCGCTCATTTACGCCGCCTCCTTTCCGGTTTTTGCCTTGCCGCCCTTCAGGCGGTTGATCAGGCGCTTGAGAGAGAATTCCTTATAACCGTAGAGGCCGTTCGGGCGGAACATGATGATGAGCACCACCGCAAAGCCGTAGATGAGCATACGATAGTTGGACAGGGAACGGAAGATCTCCGGCAGCAGTGTGACCAGGAGCGCGCCGAGCACTGAACCGGTCAGGGAGCCTAGACCGCCGATGACCGTGGTGGTGATGAGTTCGATGCTCTTGTTCAGGGCGAAGTTGGTCGGCACGACGTACATCATATAGCCCGCAAACAGAGCACCCGCCCAGCCGGCATAGACAGCGGAGAAGGTGAAGCTCAGTCTCTTGTAGCGGAAGGCGTTGATGCCCACCGCCTCGGCTGCCACTTCGTTTTCACGGATGGAGGTGAGGTTGCGGCCGTACTTGGAGTGGATAAAGCGCCAGGCGATGAAGAAGGCCAGGATGGCGCAGATGACGCTGAAGAGCATGCTGGAGTAGTTGGGGATGCCGGGGAAGCCCGCCGAGCCGCCGGAGAACTTCTTGAAGTAGTTCAGCAGGACACGGACGCACTCACCGAAGCCCAGGCAGGTGATCAGGAAGTAGTCGCCCTTGAGCTTGAGGGTCAGGGAACCGAGCAGGAAGGCCACGAAGCCCGCCAGCGCAGCACCGATGACCATGGCGATGAGGAAGTTAAAGTTGTGGCGGACGATCAGGATGGCCGCACAGTAGGCCCCGATGGCCATAAAGCCGGCGTTACCGAAGGAGAAGAGGCGGGTAAAGCCCGTCAGTACCGCCATGCCAAGGATGGCGATGACGTTGATGCACACCAGAACGACAACACCCTGAATATAGGGATTGATGTGAAGAAAGCCGCAGACGGCGTTGTTGATGTTGTTGAAAGCGTCTATCATAATCCAGCGCCTCCTTTATGCCTTGTCCTGCACGTCGACACCGAACAGGCCGCTCGGCTTGACGAGGAGGAGCACGATCAGCAGCGCGAAGGAGAAGAAGTCACGCAGGCTCGAGCTGATGTAGCCGGAGACAAAGGTCTCCAGAACACCGAGAAGCAGGGAGCCGACAATCGCGCCGGGGACACTGCCGAGGCCGCCGACGACGGATGCGACGAAAGCCTTGAGGCCGATGTTGCCCATGGTGGGGAAGACGTTATACTTCATGCCGTAGAGGATTCCGGCCACGCCGGCCAGGGAGCCCGCCAGCAGGAAGACGGAGGCGATGGAGCGGTCCACACGGACGCCGAGCACCCGGGCAGCTCCGGCGTTGCAGGCGATGGCGCGGACATTCAGACCGAATTTGGTCTTGTTAATGAGATAAATCAGGAACACGAGGATGACCGCCGTCAGCACCAGGCTGATCAAATCCAGCACACCGAGATAGGCGCCGGCGATCTCGATGGTCGAAACCGGGAGCTTGAACTTGAAGGAGCGGTACTGGCCGGTGAAAACCAGGTTTGCAACCTGCTGGAAGATGGTGGACAAGCCCATGGCGCCGATCATCAGGAACATGTTGGGTGCGCCGGTGCTGCGGATGTGCCGATAGACGAGCTTCTCGCAGAGGAAGCTGATGAGCGCGCCGCCGCAGACGCCCAGGAGCGCCG
>CAZMXF010000464.1:0-2400 GCA_964570015.1 uncultured Oscillospiraceae bacterium
TTCATGATTTCCGGCAGCAGATAGATATTCATTTGTCCCACATAACCGATACTGAGTGCCTCCTCAACAGCGATACATCTCATTGATTTCAATATCGCCTGATGATAGGTGTCGAGAATGCTGTGAGCAGCTTCCTGCACGATTTCTCCGGCTTTCGTGAGCTCAACATTATGTTTATCTCTGAGAAATAGAGCAAAGCCTAATTCATTTTCGAGTTTTTTTATTTGCTGTGTTACAGAGGGCTGTGAAATGAACAGCTTCTGAGCTGCCTTTCCAAAGCTCTTTTCATCTGCGACAGCAAGGAAAATCTCAAGTGCCCTGAATGTCACAGCTGTGAACCTCCCCGTGATTTTCACTCAACGGAACCTATATAACCAAATGCCTATTACAGAATATCATATTCATATAACCGTTTCAATATAGTTTTGTTATAATGTTAGTATCAATACTTGAAAGGAGCATGTATCATGAACATTTCCAGAAGAGACTTCCTGAAGGGCTCCCTCGCCAGCGCGGCAGCAGTTGCCGCTACCAGCGTAATCGGCGTTTCCGCGTTCGCTGATGACGCAGCTGACGAAGCTGTCATCGTTCCGGAAGGCCTGACCGAAGCAGAAGTCAAAGATTCCGTTGTTGAACTCGGCGCGATCACTCCCGATGAAGAAATCGACTGTGACATCGTTGTCGTCGGCGCCGGTGCTGCCGGTACGGCGGCTGCATGCTACGCGGCAGAACTCGGCGCAGATGTCGCCCTCCTTCAGAAGGAATCCATCCCTGTTTCCCAAGGAGGCAGCGGCAGCTGCATTCTCCTTGACGAAAGCACCCCGCGCGGCGTTGAAAACTGGATTCAACTCACCAATGATCTCTGCGACTGGCGCTGCGACCGGAGGCTCCTGCGTGCTTATGCGCAGAATTCCGAAGAGGCAGTCCGTTTCATGCTCAAGTGTGCCGGCCTGAGCGAAGAGAACGAATGGACCGATGGCAACATCACAGCAACAATCCGCAAGACTGAACTCAAGGACACCTATCTTGACCGGTATGACTACTATGATTTCGGCGAAGAGAAAGTCACGATCATGAACGCCAACATCGGTCCGAAGCCGAAAAACGTTGGTACCTATGTCACCACGATCCTGAACAATGAGACCGAGAAGCTCTCCAATCTCAAGGTTTATTACAGCACCCCGGCCGTACAGCTTGTCCAGGACGGCGCCAAGGTGGTCGGCGTGATCGGCAAGGACAAAGACGGCAAGTACATTAAGTTCAATGCCAAGAAAGTCATCCTTGCAACCGGCGACTACCAGAACAACGACGCCATGGTTAACCGCTGGTGCCCGGATGTCGCCGACTTTGACAAGAAGCAGTATCATAAGACCGGTGACGGACACATCATGGCCATCTCGGCCGGTGCAAAGATGGAGAACCTCGGTCATACCAAGATGATGCACGACTTCGACTCCGGTCTGATGTTCGAGGAACCGTTCCTCTATGTCAACATGGAGGGCAAGCGCTTCACCAACGAGGACATCCAGTTCGTCTATGTGAGCAACGTGCTGAAGTATGAATCGGCCTTTAACGGCGGCAAGAACATCGATGCCAATCACCCCAACGGATCCAAGGGCTGGTACGTTGAGATCTTCGACAACGATTATCCCAACTATGCCAACTCCCCGGTTCCGGCAGAGAGCCTCGAGCGCTTCTTCCCCGAAGGCGAAGCCCCTGTCGGCGTCATCGACTACCTCCGTGACACATATCGTGCCGATACGCTCGAAGAGCTGGCTGAAAAGGTCGGTGTTCCGGCGGATGCACTGAAGGCAACCGTCGATCGTTACAACGAACTCTGCGACGCCGGTCATGACGATGACTACGGCAAGAATCCGAAGTATATGAACAAGATCCAGACTGCTCCGTTCTGGGGCATCCGCAAGCACATCCGTGTTTCCGCCATCGTCTCCGGTATCAATATTAATGAGAACGGACAGGCGCTCAATGGAGACGGCGAGCCTATCGAAAACCTCTATGCAGTCGGTAACCTCGGTGGCCCGTTCTATGGCGGCAATGATTACCCGATGCACCAGGCTGGCCTTTCCCTCGGCCGCTGCTATACCTTCGGCGTCATCGCAGCCAAGCACGCATTTGCCAATCTGTAAGATTCGATTTCAGTATCTAATAAAACTCCTAAGGCAGGCTTCGCGGCCTGCCTTATTTTCGTCTGAATCAAGAAGAATCTTCTTTATGTATTTTAATCCCAGATTCCCACCGCGGAGTAATTACAGATATATGTCATTTTTATGAGGAGCAGTTCCTCGGCATTTCTTTTTTCCAAAATTCTTTTTCTCCTGTGACAGTGTTGTGACAATCAGTGTGTTACACTGTGTTCGTAAACAAAAAGAGGCCGACAGG
>CAZMXF010000465.1:0-2388 GCA_964570015.1 uncultured Oscillospiraceae bacterium
CAGACGGTCTTCTACGCCTTGTCTCTCCAAAGAGCGCATGTCGATTCGCTCCGGCCTGCCCGCAGCTTCAAGGGCGGCGTTCTGCATCACTTCCCAATCGTGCCGCCAGATCTCGGCATACTTGTGATCGTTCCAGTCGACGGTGCTGATGTTGCGGGTTTTCCACTTCCCATTCTTGCCCTTGACTCGGTTGCCTCGTTCATCAAGCACATATTCTGTCCGGGTCTTCGGAAGCCACTCGCCATGTTCGTCCATGGCCCGGAGGGTCAGCAGCAGATGAACGTGGGGATTGCCATCGCCTTCGTCGTGATAGTACAGATCACAGATCATGCCTTTGTTGACAAACTCCTGCTGGCAGTAGTCCCGGATCAGCGCCAGGTTCTGCTCATACGTCAGTTCCTTCGGGAGAACAATGAGCATCCGACGGGCTGTCTGGGCATCCTTTCTTTTCTCGGCAGCGTCAACCGCATTCCAGAGTGTCTGGCTGTCAGCATATTCCCGGGGAGCGTTGTCCGGCAGCATGACTTCCCGGTATACGACTCGCTCGGGGCTGCTGTGTGGATGCTTCCATTCGTGATCATGCTCGGAGTACATCTTCTCTCCGGCGTTATAGGCTGCTGCTGCCATAACGGACTGGTCTTTGCGGCCTATGTACGATATGGAAAACGTGGGACAGGGGATTTGGTTCTCACCTCCATGAAAAACGCTATAGAAATACTTTTGTTACAGGTCTGATCTTGTGCAGGAGTTTATCCGCATTTGTAGAATAACGTTTATCTGCAAAACTCCCTTACCCTCGCGCAATCACGGCGATGGTGTACCGTCCCGTAGCTCTTTGCGCAGGCATATCCGGCTAATCCATCGTCAGAAACCATATAGAATAAGTTGGCCAGTTAGGTTAGAATATCCTGCACAGATTATACAATTAGGTCGAAAAACGATACGATGCAATCGGATTCTAAAGACGACTCTGCGTGGTTTCTCTACATCACACCCGGAAACAACAGGCCGATGATAAGTTCGATATGATCTCCGGCACCAACGGACTGGCGGGAGCAGCGGACGGAGCCTTTCTTCTTCAAAAGGAGAAGCGGACGGACGGCAACGCCGTTCTGGACGTGGCCGGGCGTGACCAGCAAGACCAGCGATTCTATCTTACCAAGGACAAGGAACGGCTGATATGGACGCTGGAGCGTACGGAAACGGAGGCATGGACAGAGCCGCCCGACCCGGTGCTGGAGGCCGTAGCCGCCCTTGTAACAGCGGAAAGCCCCTCTTGGGCAGGGACGGCCACAGAACTGGCGGCGGCGCTCCAGACTGACATGAAGCCCAATGCCCTGGCAATGCGGCTGAATGTCCGGGCCGGGAAGCTGCTGACAGACTACCACATCCGCTATGAGAACAGCAGGAGCCACGCCGGGAGAAGTATCAGCCTGACGCTGGAACCGCCCCAGGCGTGACGACCGTGACGGCTTTTTTGAGGGCGGGGGCGGTGTCTGAAACATCGTCACAGTCGTCACGGCTGTCACAGGGAGCGGCCCCAGACGTTTCCCACCCCCACCGCAACCCAGCGAAGCGGTTGCGGTGGGGAGAGGAGGGGCAAGGGAGCGGAGTGAGGGATGGACACAAGGCCGTCCCGAATGGAGCGGACTTTGACCCGACGAGGTGCAGGGTGCCCTTTTCTGCGAAGTATACCCTGCGGGTAAAAGGGCGGCCCTGCTGGGGGAGGCAACCGCACACCGAGCCGCAGCGAGGCGTTTCGGAGGCCAACCGCCGCTTGCGGCGGCTCTTAGGCCGGAGATGTTGCCGGGGACAAAGCCCCCACACCCCCTCGGAGAGCCCACGACACTTTGCAGCCCGAAGGGATGAAAGTGTCATAGTGGGTTATTACACTTCCCGCAGGAAGTGCCTCCCCTGAACTTCCGTCCTCGATCAACAACCCAACATCTGAAACAGGAGGATTTTTGCCTATGGCGAGAGGCGACGGTATTGACCGTACCAACGCAAGAAATATGAGGCTGACCGAAACCAAGATCGGCAACACCCAGCAGCACAATGAGCGTGAGAAAGATTCCTATGTCAACCAAGACATTGTATTAGAGCGGACGCCGCTCAATGTCCATTTCAAAACCCCGTCCGCTGGGTATCGGGAGATATTTGCTCAAATGGAGGCTGATGGCGTGATTTCCACCCGTGGTATCAAGGAGGACGCCTTTCGATACAGTGAGCTGGTCTTTGACGTAAACTCCGCTTACTTCTACAATCACGGCGGGTATGACTTCGCAAAACAATTTTACACCGAAGCCTATAAAGCCGCAATCAAAATCGTGGGTGGAGAGCAGTATATTTTGTCGGCGGTCATGCACGCCGACGAGCGCAACCGGGCCA
>CAZMXF010000466.1:0-2386 GCA_964570015.1 uncultured Oscillospiraceae bacterium
GAGGCAATACTTTCGTTCAGGTGGATGATCAAACTGCCCAGATCAAGGTTTGGATCCATAACACCTGGGATTGGGTTACCGTTCCGCTCCGAAGGACCGATGTATCGTATATTCAGAGGCATTGCACTGACCGTAAAGAGTGTGTCCCAACACTGAAGAAACAGCATAAATTCTGGACCTTATGCTTTTCTTTCAAGGAGAAGGCAATCCTTTCCCCTATAGAAGTAAAAGATCAAATAATTCTGGCTGTTGACCTTGGCATCAACAGTGCCTGCGTTTGTACCGCCATGTGTTCAGATGGCACTATCGTCGGGAGAAAGTTTCTCAACCTCCCGTCAGAAGAAGACTCTCTGCGACATGCGATAAACAGAATCAGGAAGGCACAGCAGCATGGGAATCGCAAAACTCCCGCGCTGTGGGCAAAAGCCAAGGGCATCAATGATCGGATCTCTGTTTTGACAGCACAGTTCATTACGGGAACTGCAGCACTATACGCCGCATCTACTGTTGTGTTTGAGCATCTTGAGACCAAAGGCAAGAAGCGCGGAGGGCGTAGAATGAGGCAGCGAATCCACCATTGGAGGGCTGATTATGTCCAGCACATTGTGACTGATAAGGCACACCGCCTTGGAATGCACGTTTCCCATGTCAACGCATGGGGAACATCATGCCTCGCTTTCGACGGTAGCGGCCGCTTGCTCAGAGGAAAAGATGCCGGTTTCAGCACGGCGGCACTGTGCCGATTTCAGAATGGGAAGATCTACAATTGCGATCTCAATGCCAGTTATAACATTGGCGCAAGATACTTTATCCGCGAAATCTTAAAAACCTTGCCTGCAAAGGAGAGGTTGCACATTGAGGCTAAAGTTCCTCAGTGCTGTAAGAGAAGCACCTGCACCTTGTCCACTCTCATTAGTCTTTATGCGGAGCTTAACGCTGCGGCTTAAGTTTCTGAGTTTAGACCGTACGAGTGGAAAAGGAGTCCGATGCCCCTAAAGGGCAACCGTCACGCCTGTGACGGCACTAGGAAGCACGCGACTTTAGTCGTGTGAGGCTTCACTGTACTTCCTGTTAAGTTCTCCGTGCTGATCTTTGCTTTGGAACGGAGTTCATTTCCGAGCTCAAACATGCTCATTTCTGTTCGAATGATCTGTTCGCTCCCATCTTCCATTGCCAACTTATAACTCCTCTTTGCCATAATCTGTTATCTCCTTCCCTTGCTTTCCTGTCGTGTGGTTATTCATAAAGGGACGAAAGCGCGTCCCATTTCCCTTTGTGCTCTATGAATCTCTGGACCAGGACATCGGCAGTCACTTCCGGGTCATCCGGTGCCTGGTGTGTCGGAGAAAACGCGGTATCGACATCAAGTTCGCACCAGGGATGGTCAGATTCGGGATCGTAATCCCATCCCCTGATGAGCGGCATATCCAGCGCTTCCGGGATAAACATCTCACCGCCATCCAGGCATTCTTTGATTGCCTGTCTCTGAGCGTCTGTGATCGGCCCCTTGACGACATATTCCTGAAATGCTTTGTAGTTGTCGGCGTCTCGGTACAAATACACCATTCTGGTATTGTATTCGTGACGCCTTGCATAAGCGGCATACAGGCTGTCACCGTGATACTGGCGGACCTGGTCATCGGTCAGGGCCATATCTTCTGCCATGCGGCCGATAAGCTCAATGAATTCCATATTAGTAGCCTTCAGGCGCTTTCTTCTCTGACTAATCCAGCAGAGTGAAGCGCCTTCCCCTTTCCTTTCTTAAATTTTTCTCCAAACCTCGCAATTGACAGAGCTCTCCTTGAAGATTTCCCGGATAAAGGCATAAACCTTTGACCAGTCGCCTCCTGCAAGACCGCATCCAAGCCCATAAGGAATAGATACGGAATAGCCGCAGAATTTGGCGTAATCTCTCAGGAACGTCAATGCTTGCCGCAGAGCTGCATAATTTGTATAGCATCTGTCACTTTCGCGCCCGTAGTTGTACTGCCCAAAGAGATTCGCAATGAATCGGAGCGAACCGTCAGGCAGTGGATCTACAGTGACAATCTGGCATCTGCCCATCAGGTCAGCGCAGTGTACACTGCAGTACCGCATATATTCTGGGCGGACATTGGGATACTCGTTCCGGATCTGTTTTGCAAGTCCAGCTCCAAATGCTCCCTGGCAGTTAACCTGATGCGCTATGATATTCGTTGTGTTTGCAGCACTCAGAATATCTCCGGTTTTCTCTATGATCATGGCCCCCATCCCCTTACTGAGTGGTATAAGACGGGTACAGATCAGTGTACTTGACGAAACCTCGTCTGGCCGTGATCTTCAGCGGATACGGCAGAGCTTCGTTGTCGTCATCTTCGCAGCTGATAGCGATTCCAAGCAGGCGTTT
>CAZMXF010000467.1:0-2189 GCA_964570015.1 uncultured Oscillospiraceae bacterium
TTCATTGAGCAGAAGTTTCCATTTTTACCGCTTGTAAGCATACCCTGCAGTACTTCCAAAACATGGAGACCAAGCTCTTTTGAAGTGCGGAATGTCGGCCCTGATCTCAAAATCGCTGCTGCCATTTCTGCTGGACCCAATCCACGTTCGTTCTCGCAGTATGGGTTTCCTTTTGGGAGTGCCTCAAATGCGTCCGGAGCGTTAAAATCCAGAATGTTGGGTAGAAACCGCACTGTTCCGCCAAATGCATTGGGATCGGAAAGATAAAGCATTCCTTTGGTACCGAGAATCACAAAATTAGCCTCTTCCCTGGTATTAGAGTCACCATTCAGGTGAATTGTTCCGGAGATTCCGCTGCGCATCCGGAGAATAGCAGATACTTCACTTTCATTTGGGGAATCAAACCATTGCCCGTATTCAGGGCTTTCAGGAATAATATTCCTGTGTTTCTGGTATGGTGCACGAACAAAGGCAGCGACATCCGAAACCGGACCCAGAAGACTCACCAGAGCCGTAACATAATATACTCCGAAATCCATACATATTCCGGCACCGGGAAACCGTCCGATCGGAAACAGACTGAGAAGAACATCATTATTTCTGTTAACTGTGGCGGCAAACCCGGTAATGTCTCCGAGCATTCCCTGATCGATTGCTCTTCTTGCAGACTGCAGGGAAGCGCCAAGAAAAGTATCCGGAGCACAGCCCAGACGCAGCCCTTTTATATCGGCAAGTTCGCAAAGTTCTGCTGCTGTATCAAACGAGTCAGTCATTGTCTTTTCGGAATAGACATGCTTACCGGCAGTAAGTGCTTTACGAATGATCTCTTCATGCGCACCCACCGGAGTTAGATTTACAATCATATCAATCTCCGAATCGGCCATCATGTCTTCTACAGAGCATGCTTTGAGTCCATACAGGGATGCTTTCACCTGAGCCTTCGCAATATTTCGGGCACTGACTGATTTGACACGTAGATTGTCAAATTTCTCGGTCATGTTTTGAAGATATATATCACTGATGATACCTGCGCCAACAACACCAACGCAAATAGATTCATTCATTTTTATATCTCCTGAAAATAAAATTGAGCCTGCGGTGATTCCGGCATAACCTGCATAAGCTCGATTCTAACGCCATTCGGATCTTTTATCCAGGCCTGCCAGTTGTGGTCAGATCCCTGCTTCGGTTCTGCATCGATGGGATATCCTGCTTCACGCACCCTTTCAACCAATGCAAAGATATCATCGACCTCAAAACAAAGGTGATTAAACCCAATCTGGGTGTCTTCCCAGGGGTGTTCAGTCTCTCCGCCATAGAACAGCTCCAGGAACCGGCCGGGACATATACCGAGGTAGATGATCCAAGGCTTTTCAGTTTCAGGATGTAAGATTTGAAAGGCATTTTGGAATCCAAGAGCCAGTGTGTAGAACCTTAAGGATTCCTCCATGTCCTTGACTGTGACTGCTGCATGTGCAATACCCTTGATCATGATTAGCCCCCCTGATTCCTTTTTTTCGCCAGTATATCATATCTTTTCATGCCTGACCATATATATGATTTAGATCGCACTCTAAATAACCAAGACACCAAAGCGGTTAGGTGGTAAGTCACCAAGTAGTTTTATTGTCAAAGCTGTCAATGAAGACTTTTACATTGATGATTACGTTCTTTAGTGATAATATAATAGCATCTACATTCTTGAAGATACTCGAAAAAGGAGGCGATGCGAGTGAAGCTGACCTGGCTCGGGCAAGCCGGCTTTTATTTGATCAGTGAGAACGGTATCCGCATCATGATTGATCCGTACCTTTCTGATTCGCTTTACTTAAAAAACGGGGAATCGCACCGAAGGCTGGTTCCGATTAATGAGGAATACTTAAACACTGGTGTAGATGTCCTGATTTTGACTCATGCTCACGGAGATCATACGGATTTCGGGACATTAGATCGAATCTTTGAGAAAAACCCTGATGTAACTGTCCTGTCAGCACGGAATGTACAGGCCCTTCTTCGGGAACGATATGGGACAGGCGAGGGATGGATGCTCTTTGAGCCGGATACCGAAGTCACGATAAAAGGGCTCCGTTTTCGCGCTACCTTTGCTATGCACAGCGATCCGTGCCCGATCGGTGTCGTGATTGAGGAGAATGGCAGATTTTACTGCCATACCGGGGATACCATGTATC
>CAZMXF010000467.1:2203-2383 GCA_964570015.1 uncultured Oscillospiraceae bacterium
GAAGACTTACGGAAGACTATCCGTCACAGGCGGAGCTGCTTATGATCCCCATTAATGGAAAGGGGAATAACATGAACGCCGCGGATGCGGCACGTCTCACGGCCATTCTGAAGCCAAAACGTGTATTCCCCATGCACTGGGATCTGTTTGAACGGTATTCCGGAGATCCGGAAGAGTTTA
>CAZMXF010000468.1:0-2379 GCA_964570015.1 uncultured Oscillospiraceae bacterium
CAAGATGTTCCGCGTCAAGATTTGAAGAGATGTGAAACACTTTCTGTACAGGCAAAATGGCATATTCTTCATAAGAACCGTTAAAATTCCTTCCGAGCCCACCCATCAGAGAGCAGACCAGATCACCTTTTTCAAAACCTTCGTCAAGAGAGTCCTCAACAATTCCAACACATTCAATCCCCGGTACGATTGGCTTATTGATATAATCCGCACGGATTTCATTGACACGAAGTACAAGTTCCGAGTGATTCATGCCAAAGGCTAATATCTTTACGAGTATCCACCCTTTTTTGGCTTTCGGCGTTTCAAGTTCTACAAGGACAATATCGTCACTGTTGGTGACATCTTTTAAGACTACGGCTTTCATTCCTCAACCTCCATCCAGCACTGCGGATCTGCGTCGTACATATTATGTGTGTAACCGTAGGTGACAGACGGACAGCCGCGACAGTATGCTTTTAGTTTGCATTTGCTGCATTTTACAAATTTATCATACTGCCTGTATTCATCAAACTTTGCTGAAGTCCACAGATCATACAGGCTTTCTTCCATCACCGATCCGACCTCTGATTCCATTCTTCGGCAGGCATAGACCGCACCCGTGGGGAGGATCGTCAAGTGATTGCGCCCGCAATTGCACCCATCCACAACGGCATTGGCGTGAAGGCGCTCATCCGGGTGAAACAGTCCTTTTTCGTATAGGTATAATGTCCACAGATGATCCTTGAGATGATAGGTTGTTTTAGAGCTCATATGGGCTGTATAGCGCTCATAGCACGCATCCATATGGGCCTTGTACTCCTGCGGCGTCATGTGAATATCGGGATCATACGCCTTTTCAATGCTCGTTGGGCAATAGCGCCCAACCGCGTAGACATCAACGCCGAGCTCGTCGACCAGATCGATCAGGGCAGGTATCTCTTTATGATTCGTTTTGGAAACGGTGGACATGACAGCCGCCCACATTCCGGATTCCTTAATGAGCTTTATTGCCTCAAGCGTGGCCTTGAAGCTGCCCGGTTTGCGGAACATATCGTGCGTTTTTTCCAATCCGTCCAGGGAAACCTGATATTTGACGCAGCCAAGGTCGTGCATTCTTTGGCAGATGTCCGCGGTCAAGTGGAACGGATTTCCCATGATGCAGAAGCGCAGCGCTTTTTCGTGAAAATACTCGAGCAGCCCCCAGAAGTCCGTGTGAAGAATCGGATCGCCGCCGGTAAGATAGATATACGGCGTTCTGTTGATTCTGCCGCAGAACTCGATGATCTGATCTGTGACATGAACCATATCATCGAAGGGCATTGTGACGAGCGCAGGGTGCCCTTCGGAAAAAATATAGCAATGCTTACACCGCTGATCGCAGACATCAGTGATGTGCCATTGAATCGCAAAATAACTCTTCATACGAAAAATGCCTCTTGATAAAGACGAAGGCGTCAACCCGTCTGGAATTGACGCCTTGCTTTGTTACTTTATTTCCGGGTCTTTTGCTCCGCAAGCAGGGGCGGGAGTCGGGTCTTTCGCTCCGCAAGCAGGGGCGGGAGTCGGGTCGTTCGCTCCGCAGGCAGGGGCGGGGGTGGGATCGGCAGTGCCGCAAGCGGTGCTTACAGCCTTTTCGTCGAACATGGTGTTTCCTCCTTTCAAAGATTCTATCCATATTTTACTGAGATGCCGGAAAGAAAGCACTGGTCAAATATCGACTAAGAGTCGGATTTTGTGATATGATAATCACAACCACGCATAGGGAGGAGCTTCCATGAGTCAATATAAAGAAGCCAGGGAGCGCACGAAGGCAAAGATCGAAGAGGCCTACTGGGATTTGATGATCAACAATGAGCGGATAACGGTAAAGAAAATCATCGAGAAAGCGGGAATTCACAAGTCCACATTCTATTTTTACTATGAATGGGTCGACGACGTTCTGACGGAGATCAAAGAACGCATGATGAACCTGCTGGTTTCAACAATAGAGAGCAAGAACCGGGATAGGGGCGACTTCAGGCAGATCATGGTAGAAATGCGGAAGATGTTTCATGAGAATCGGAAGTATCTTGTGCCATTGGTTTTAGAGCAGCGCGGAGGGAAATTCGCTGTAAACTATCGGGAGTATATCAAAGAGCATTTTGCTGAAGATATCGGTTTGGATTACAAAACCGGCAATGATGTAAAAAATGATGTGGCAAACTGCGTTCTTGCCGGATTGGTAGAAATAATGCTGTATGAGTTGTCCAGCGAGATCATTCCTGACGAATTCACTTATAAGATTGGCGATGGTATTATCAAAAAAGGAGTGGCCGTGACACTGAATGAAGACTTGAATATCAAGTTTGGAAAGTAACCCAAATAAGGCTCCCACATTGCCATCATCGATATAAAGGA
>CAZMXF010000469.1:0-2376 GCA_964570015.1 uncultured Oscillospiraceae bacterium
AGCGGCGTGAACATCATGGCGTAGTCCCAGTTGTAGATCCGGCAGGTGCAGCAGCACTTGTTCTTCAGAAACCAGGTCTGGAAAGGACAGAAGAACAAAATGCAGATCATGTCACAGACCGAATAGGCAAGACACAGAAGGATCATGATGCCGTCATCCAAAAGGCCGGACATGTGCAGGGCGCCGAAGACGGCGTTGAACGCGATCCAGATCAGGGCCACCAGCACGACCCCGTTGTTGTCCTGGATGTCGATGTTGGTCTTGCCGGTTTTAATGTAATTCCGTGCAAACTGCTTCTGGCAACCCGGACTCTCCAGCCGGGAAGGGAAGAAGCGAAGGATCATCTCCACGGTGAAGACAGTCCAGATGAGACTGAGAATCAGGGGACGGCTCTCCAGCACGGCGGAGATGTCCTGGCTGCCGCGCAGACGGCAGGAGATGTACATCCACAGAAACGCGAGAAACAGTGCAGACCGATAGACCAGACGAAAATAGTGATAGCTGCTGACGACAGTCAGTTTCGGCTTATGAGAAGCTTTTTGCAAGTGATCATCCCCTCGGAAGCATGCAGAAACGAATTATCGATTTATACAATATAGCACTGACAGCAGAAAAAAGAAAGCGGATTTCATGAATAATCCCTGTGAATCCGACAGAATACAGAAAAACCCGGCTGCAGAACCATAAGCAGAGGTTCGGCAGCCGGGAATGTGAAAAAACAGAAAAATCAGGCGGCAGCAGCGACTTCGGCAGCCAGAGCTTCCGGCGGGATGGTGATCTCACCGACGGCGTCGAAGTTATAAAGCTCGGCGGAAACATTGAGGGTCCGGATGTCCAGACTGAACCCAAGATCGCTGAGGTCAAAGTCCTCCATCTCTGCGGAGTCTTCCATTCCGCTCTCTGCGGCGATAGACTTCATGACGACTTTCATGACCATGGGGATCAGGTTCTGAACAGTCTCCGTGAGATCTGCAGAACCCTTTACAATCAGGTCATTCTCCTTGTCATATCCGACGGTGACGGGAATGCTGCCGAGGGCGGCCAGATCCAGATCACTGAAATCGAGCGGCATACCGGAGGCAGAACCCGCAGCTTCCGCGGCAGAAGAAAGATCTACATCTCCGACCAGGTCTTCCCAGAGAATATTGCCGGAATAGATGACAGCTTCTTTCCCGCGGACGGTTTCGGTGCCGGTTTCTTCAAAGGAGTTTGAAAGCTTCTTGATCATGGCGAGGGACTTCAGATCGGAAGAGTCCTTTTCCTGCTGATCGCTCAGGGCCGTTTCGTTCTTGGACCATGTTTCTCCGTTGTCGGCGGAAGTGTAGATTACGAACTTATCTTCCAGCCGCTCATAATAGAGAAGGAGATTCATATTCTCGCCCATGAGGTCGAGCGTGAGATCGGACTTGCCCTTTCCGTTTGCAAGGTCGAAGTCAAAGGGTCCGGACACGGCAATCTCGAAGGGGGACGTTTCATCCATCATGGTCATATCCATGCCGAGGTTCAGAGCCAGATCCGCGCTCACGCTTTTCAGGCTGTTCATGTTTGAGACGGTTTTGGTGATGGTGATGAGGCTGCAGCCGCTGAGGCTCAGAGCCATCAGTGAGATCAGGAGCAGCGCGAGAACTTTTTGATAACGTTTCATATTCAGACCTCCGTATAGTGTTCAACCGGGTAACCAATCTCGATGTATTTGGCAAGCTGCGGAACGATGCGGGTGAAATGCTCGCTGGTGTTGTGTGCTTCGATGGCGGCCTGATCCTTCCAGATCTCAATGAAGCAGAACAGGCGCGGATTTTCCGCACAGCGGTTAAGCGTATAAGTGACACAGCCGGGCTCCGCCTGGGAAGCGGAGACGAGCTCTGCGGTCATCCGCAGATAGTCGTCAATGCATTCTTCACGGACAAGGCGTTTGGCGATGATTTTAATCATGGTAAAGACCTCCCTGTGATTTGGTGTTTTCATCTTAGCAGAAAAACCCAGGGCTTGCAATGAAGATTCAATGAACAATTGGCCTCTGCCTGCGATGTGGCAAATGACACAAAAACAACAATACAGGGATGCGGGAAAACCGGAGACCGCACATGGAAACCAAAAGAATCGGACAATCTGTGCAAACATCATGAAAAAAGGCTGATCCATTTGTTCAGTTTGCTTAAATCGGAGGAGGGCGGAAGCTGGAAGAACCGACGGAATTAGGCATGGCTCCGAAAGTTTGTTAACCCCTTGACAAAACGCTTTGAATTTGATATTTTGCAGAAGATACAAGGAGGCGATCAAGTTGAGCAAAGAGTATGAATTTATCGATTCTCTTGAGAAATTGGAACAGGAGATCCAACGGGTAAAAAAGGCCCAGGAGATCTATGCACATTACTC
>CAZMXF010000470.1:0-2370 GCA_964570015.1 uncultured Oscillospiraceae bacterium
CATCGGCCGCGTCCGCCCGGAGGGTGAAGCACGGCTCGGAACATTTCTATTCTGATTTGACTATAGCACAGCCCTATCCGGTTAGTCAATCCAAAAGCCGAGTTCGGTATAACCGGTACCCGCTCCGCCTGCTGGTGATGAACTTACCATACCAAACAGACATCCGGCCCCGAAACCACACGGAATGCGGTTTCGGGGCCGAATCAATTCTACTTGCGATCAGGTCGGCAGTTCCCGGAAATCTTCTTCCAGGGCACAGGGCTTGGCCTTGATCAGGGTATTCGGATCGGTAAGTTTGGAGTCCGGGAGGATCGGGAGATCCTTCACCAGATCCGGACCGTATTTGGCAATCAGCTCATCCCGCTCACCGAAATCGAGAGCGCGGCTTGGGCAGGCGTCTACGCAAACGGGGTTCTGGCCTTTGGCCCGCAGGCTGGCACAGGCGTCGCATTTGCGGACGATGGACCGTGCCTCGTCAAACTTCGGTGCACCGTAGGGACAGATGTTCATGCAGGACTTGCAGCCGATGCACATATCATCGTCATGAATGACCGTACCGTCCTCTGCTTTATACATAGCCCCGGTCGGACAGACCGTGACACAGGCAGGGTGCTCGCAGTGGTTGCAGCTGCCGGAGTAGTTATACATGCCGACCTTCGGGAAAGATCCTGTCTCATAGGTCTTCGCATAGCGGAAGAGAAGCCCGATGTCCAGGTTGTTCCTGTCCTTGCAGGCAACCTGGCAGGCACGGCAGCCTACACAGCGGGTCATGTCAAAGTAAAAACCTAATGCCATGTTCTTTGCCTCCTCTTAAAGTTCAATGATCCGGCTGTCGGTATATACGTCATCCTCCAGCTCAGGTCCGTCATACTTTTCGATGTTGCAGTTAATGTTGTTGTACGGCGTGATACCGGAACCGGTGATCTCGTTACCCAGCAGATAGTTGTCCGATCCGCCATGGTCGATTCCGGTCTCTTCATCGATCACTGCCCATGCACCGTGCGGAATGCTGACCACGCCGGGCATCAACCCTTCCATCACGCAGGCCTTGCGCAGCGCCTGGGAGGTTTTGGTGGAGATCAGGACCGTGTCGCCGCTCTCGATGCCCTTTTCCTTCGCGTCCGAAGCATTGATGAAAACTGGGTTCGGCCAGGCTTCACGCAACCAGGGGCAGTTGTTGAAGGTCGTGTGCGACCGGCGGAGATAATGGATGTTGTAAAGCAGATAGGGGAACTCGCCCTTCTCGCCGCCGATGGTCTTGTCTTTGAACGTGGTTTCGTAGCCGGTGGTCGGAGTGATGTACTCCGGATACGGCTTGTAATCCCAGTCGATGAAGCCGAAGCCGTTGAAGAGATCCGCCTTGCTCTGGCTGGTGATCTCGAACTTGCCGCTGGCAGTGGCAAGCGGGTTGGCCTCCGGGTCTTTGATGAAGGACGCATAGCCCAGATGTCCGCAGAACGCGTCGTCCGGCTTGCGTTCCACCTGATAGCCGCCGTTGTCGATGAAGTCCTGCAGGGAGATGACGCCCTGCTGCGGCTCACCCTCAACACCCCAGGCATCGATGTCTTCCTGGGTGATCGTGACCAGCGGGATATACTCCAGGCTGGAGGACAGCGGATTGCCATATGGGTCATAGCCCGCCGCAGCGCCGTCTCCGCCCGCTGTTGCGGTCTCAACGTTTACGACGGTAGAGCCCGCAATCGCGTTGAAGAACTGCTGCTTCTCGCTGATGGGATAGGCTTCCTTCGGATCCAGACCGAGCGCTTCCATAATCAGGCTGTCGATCTCCTGGTCGGACTTGGCCTCATACATGGGTTCCGTCACCTGTGAATAGCAGAACAGGAATTCACGGTTGGAAGAGGAAAGACCACCCGGCAGTTCCCAATAGGTGGTAACCGGCAGCACGATGTCGGAGTACTTGGCCGGGGTGTTCAGGAACTGTGCCTTGGAAACAACAAAATCGACCTTGCGGTGCGCTTCGATGCCCTTCTTCATGTTCGGTCCGCTCTGCAGATAGGCGTGCTCGTCAACATTGGTGATGCAGTGGATGTCACACTCGACGTCGCGGCCTTCGCCGATTCCCTCCGCGGTATAGCCGTAATAATCGCCGATCATGTGATATTTGCCTGTCAGGACCGCATCCCAGACCTGCGGGCCCGGGATGATGCCGGGGACACCGTTGTCCGGGGTGCCGGGCAGTCCGGTGCCGCCGCCCTTGACCAGCGGGTCGCCGCCGTTGGCGGAGTTGTGGGTATAGCTCAGCGCGCTGCAGTTGCCGGGCTTGCCCATATGGCCGCCCATCGCGCTCACGGTCATGACAATCTGCGGGATGTTCTCCGCGCCGTCGTTTCTCGCCAGGGCGAAGCTGTG
>CAZMXF010000471.1:0-2366 GCA_964570015.1 uncultured Oscillospiraceae bacterium
CTCAGGTATGTGGACGTCTGTTATAACGGTCTGACTGAGGTGAACATCGAGGGGCTTTATGATCTAATCGATCTGGATGTCAGTCAGAACGCGCTTTCAACGTTTGATGTCAGTGATTTTGATCTGGAACGCCTGGTCTGTTATACAAATCCCATGACCAGCCTTACCCTGGGAAATCAACCCGCTTTGCGGTATCTCTCCTGCTTCGGCACGGACCTGGTCACCCTGGACCTCCGCGGATGCCCGCTGCTGCTCGACTGCTACTACAACGGCACGAAGACCGTGGCCGCCAACTACGTGGAATACAAGGTGGACAACACCCACCTGCTGCGCGTGGACGCCGGTACGGAGCTGATCATCCACGGCATGGTCCGCATCGATGAAGCCCACTTCCCGGACACTGCTTTCCGTGCCTATGTTTCAGAGACCTTTGATACCAACAACAGCGGCTGGCTGAGCGCGGAAGAGATCATGGCGCTTGACGAGGACGATAACCCCAAATCTGTCGACATGTACAACGCCGGCGTCACCAGCCTTGAAGGTATCCAATACCTGACTGAGCTGCGCGTTGTGAATGTCAGCGGCAGTCCCTCCCTGACCGCCGTCGATCTCTCCGGCAATACGAAGCTTCGGTCCATCAGCTTCTATCAGACTGGCATCACCGGGTTGAATGTGAGCGGCTTGGCATTGACACACCTCAGCTGCGATGATGCGCCGCTGACCGCCCTCACCCTCGGCTCCCAGCCGGATCTGCGCGGCCTCAGCTGCTATCACACCGATCTGATGACGGTCGATATCACTGGCTGCCCGCACCTGATCGAGGCATGGCTGGGTGAAAAAATCACAGAGGATGGCATTGACAACTATGAAAGCGGTTCCTGTTATCTGTATGTCAACGAGGGTTCCGCGATCATCACCGGCATCCCCGCTCCCACCTTCACCCTCCCCGCCGCGCTGACCACCATTGAGGCCGATGCCTTTCAGGGCATCGCTGCCGAAGCGGTCCGCATTCCTGCCAGTGTGACGGATATCCAGGGAAATCCTTTCGCAGGCAGCGACGTGCAGTACATTTACGGCACGCCCGGAACTGCAGCGGAGACCTTTGCCAAATCGAACAGATATATCTTTGTTCCTGACAGAGACTGATAGAAAGCACTCAAATGACTTCAGGCCGCTCTCAGTGATGGGAGCGGCTCTTTTGGGTAAAGCAGACAGTCCGTGTTTTGGTTCCTGTGTTTTACCTCCTGCACAGATCCTTGAACTTGCGCACTCTGGATTGTACGGGCGGGATACTGTGCGGAAAGGCTGATTCATCTTTCATGGGAGCTGACCGGCGTCTTCCGTCATGGTTCGATCCAGCCTGTTTCATCAATCCGATTTTCCATGGACGAATGAATAAAAACCGCTATAATGGATATAGACCATATTCGGCGGATACAGCACGGAATCACAGCATACAATTTGAAAAGGAGCATATCAGCATGAAAGATCAGCGACTGATGATCAACATGGGACTGGGGTTCGATATCCCGGTGGAAAAGAGGCTGCCGTCTATTCAGGCAGCGGGTTTTGACGGCTTTTTCATGGACTGGGAACCGGGCTCGCCGGTTGCTCAGCTGGCGAAACAGGCCAGGGAACTGGGGCTGGTGTTTCAGTCCATTCATGCTCCCTTCGGCCAGGTGGACAAGGTATGGGAAGAAGGCGAGGAAGGGGAGGCCTTCCTGAAGGTGCTCATGGACTGCGTGAAGGACTGCGCGGACAATGATGTGCCCATCGCCATTGTTCATGCCATCATCGGGTTTGACAAACATACGCCGGGTGAACTTGGTGTGGAACGCTTTGACAGGCTGTGCACTTTTGCAGATGAACACGGGGTTCTGCTGGGGTTTGAAAACACGGAGGGTGAAGAATACCTGGCGCGCCTGCTGAACGATCTCTCAGGTCATCCCTCCTGCCGTTTCTGCTGGGATACAGGGCATGAAATGTGCTACAACCGTTCCAAAGACATGATGGCGCTGTACGGCGACCGGCTGGTTGGAACGCATCTCAATGACAATCTCGGCATCACCGGTGAGGAGATCACGTGGCTGGATGACTCCCATCTGCTTCCCTTTGACGGCATTGCGGACTGGCCGGGCATCATGGAGAGGCTGCGCCGCCATCACTTTGAAGGTCCGCTGACCTTTGAGCTGACCAGACTGAACAAACCGGAACGTCACACCCATGATGCGTATGCGGCATGGGATTATGATGAATTCCTCCGTCAGGCCTATGCACGCGCCGTACGGGTGGCTGCCTGCTGAATAAATCATACAGAAATCGTGGAGACTTGAGGAGTGTGCGTACGAGTTTTATAAAGAATTATT
>CAZMXF010000472.1:0-2360 GCA_964570015.1 uncultured Oscillospiraceae bacterium
TCCCCGGCCTGTATGCAGCCGGCGAGGTCACCGGCGGCGTGCACGGCACCAACCGCCTGGGCTCCAACGCGGATGCTGACGCCTGCGGTATCGGCTATCTGTCCGGCTATCTCGTCACCAACAACGAAGAATATCCGGATTTCATCCCCGCGGAGTAATCGGTCAAACCCATACCCGGGGCCCCTCCTTTGGGAGGGGCCCATTTCTTTTGCCCCGCGGCTTGTCAATTCCCTGACAACCTTCTATAATGTCCCTGTAATGTACCGGGAACTGCCTGAACCTCTGCGCGGTTCGGTACAGCGTTTCAACATCAGTCAGGGGAAAGATTATGGATACCAGGCAACTGCTCACCGTCATCACACTCGCCGAAACCCTCAATTATCCGCGCGCGGCGGAACGGCTGCAGTACGCGCCCTCCACCCTGCACCGCCATATCCAGCTGCTGGAAGAGGAGCTGGGGCTTCCGCTGTTTTCCAAGGCCGGCCGGCAGCTGTTGCTGACCGAAGAAGGCCGCAGGCTTTTGCCGGAGGCAAAGATCGCCTACGAAAAGTGCAAAGATTTTCTCTTCTCCGCGCACGGGGAAAGTACGCACTCCATCTCCGTCGGCGGCTGCGAGCTGAACACCTCCTATGCGCTGCGCGATTTTCTTCAGGGCTTTGCATCCGCCCATCCGGAAGTCGGCTACAGCATGACCACCTCGCCCAATTCAGACGCGCCGGACCTTCTGCGCAGCGGCGCAATCGATCTGTGTTTCTATTACAGCCATACGATACGCCGTCCGAAGGGTCTTTCTTTCGTCCCTCTTTACCGCGAGCCCATCTGCTGCTGCGCTCCGGCCGGCAGCCCTCTGCTCAAAAAGAAAAATCTCAGTTTTGAAGACCTGGCACATGTGCCTGTCGTTCACTCTCATGACAGCTGCTACGCCTTCATCGATTACCGCGAGCAGATGAAAAAACGGGGGATCCCGACCGGCAAGACCCTGCTGCTGGGCGGCATGTCGCTGGTGGCCCAGCAGGCACAGAAGCTGAACGCCCTGATGCTGATGCCCGCCCACGGTCTTGCGGCGCTTCAGGCAGACTTCAACGTCCTTCCGCTGTCTATGGCTGAGCCGCTCTCATCTTTCTGGCAAACCGTCGTTTTCCGAAACGCCGACGAGCTTTCTTACAGGGAGCGGCTGCTCATCCGCAGCGCGGTGGAGTTTGCACGCCGGGAATGCGAAACTCATCCGGGCCTCTATGCGGCTCCGCCTTCCTACGAGCCTTACCTCACGGAGCTTCAGCTGTAATCCCCCTTCATTCGAGAAATTCGAACACATGTTCAGGAGAATCATGTGTTCTTTTCTTTTAAATCTGTTATTCTTCTGTCAAAGGGAAGTGTTCCCTGAAACGAAAAAGAAGGAGGAAAGAACATGAAAAAGTTGACCCTGCTGGTTGTCTTTGCGCTGGCTTTGGCGCTGGCAGCCTGCGGCCTCGCCGAGTACACGCCCGGCACGTATGAGGCCTCCGCTTTCGGCCAGAACGGCCAGGTTCCCGTAAAGGTGACCTTTACGGAGGACAAGATCATCCGCATTGAGATCGGTGAGAACATCGAGACCCCGGGCGTCTCCGACTGGCCCATCGCGCTCATGCCCCACAGGATCATCAGCGAGCAGTCCCTGGCGGTCGATACCGTAAGCGGCGCGACCCGTACCAGCAACGCGATCCTGAATGCCGTGAAGGACTGCGCCACCCAGGCGGGCGGCGACATCGACGCCCTCACCGCGGCGGCTGAAAAGGCTCCGGCGGCGGACATCGAAGAGACTGCGGACGTCATCATCGTTGGCGGCGGCGGAGCCGGCCTCGCGGCGGCTGTCGCTGCGACTGACAAGGGCGCTTCCGTCATCCTGATGGAGAAGACCGGCTTCCTGGGCGGCAACTCCATCGTCTCCGGCGGCATCTACAACGCGGCCGATCCGGAGCTGCAGGGCCCGCTGGGCATCGAAGACTCCGCTGAGTTCCACGCCCAGCAGACCTGGGAAGGCGGCGACAAGGTCGCTGACTTCGAACTCGTCAAGACCCTGTGCTTCAACGCGCTGGACGGCTATCACTGGCTGGAGAGCATGGGCATGGAGTTTGACGGCACCATCACCCAGGGCGTCGGCTCCCTCTACCGCCGCACCCACAAGGCCGTGATGCCCAACGGCACCGGCTTCATCAAGACCTTCCGCGACAACCTCGCGCGCAAGAGCAACTTCACCCTCATCATGGAGACCGCCGGCGAGAAGCTGATCAAGGACGTATCCGGCCGCGTCGTGGGCGTCGAAGCCACCGGCAAGGCGGGCTACAAGGTCGTCCTCCACGCGAACAAGGGTGTCGTGCTGG
>CAZMXF010000473.1:0-2350 GCA_964570015.1 uncultured Oscillospiraceae bacterium
TACGAGGGTATCACATGAACAAAGATCACTGGATCACGATCCTTCTGGACGGCAGGGCTGACGATGGTCTGATTCAAGAGCTGTTTGAAATCAGCTATGATCTGACGGACGCCAAGCCACGAAGAAAGAAAAGTGAAGTGGACGGGCAAAGAGAATCATGAATTGGATCAACAGCTTTGAAATCCTCTGCTATGTAATAACAGCCGTTCTTCTCTGGGATATTATCCGAAAGCAAAGCTGGAAAGAGCTGCGTCTGTTTTTATCCGCGGCACTGGCGGGCTTCGTCTTGGAACTGCTGGCGGTCCGTGTGACGGGCATTTATCACTACAGTCCGGACTTCTATATCAGCATTGGCTTTGCCCCGTATCAGTTCCCGTTTTTCGGTGGACTCATGTGGGGAGGACTGACCGTCTGTGCCCTTCGGATTTCGCAGAAGCTGTGCATGAGCAGGCTGATGACTGCGCTCGTGACCGGCTGGCTGATCGTATCGATGGATGTGCTGCTGGATGTGGCGGCGATCCGTTTAAGCGGCGGCTTCTGGGTCTGGGAAGGCCGGGAGATCACGTTGGATGTGACGCATCACATGTTTATGAGCGTCATCTGGGTCAACTTTCTGGGGTATCTGTTTGAGACACCGGCAATCACTTTCCTAACGCTGAAAAACTGGGAGACAGACGGCGGATCCATCGGGAGGAAGATCCTGACGACCATCGGGATCGGCCTTGCCGGAGTGGCCATTGTCGGCGCAGCCAGCCTGATTGCTCTTTGGCTGAACAGTGTTACGGATGAGTGGTTTTCCTGTATCGCGTTTGTCCTGCTGTGGGGCTTCATCCTGGTGAGGCTTGTCAGGCAGGCAGTGAGACGTAGTAAGCTGCTCACATTCAAAGGAGAAAAAGACTGGCCGTTGCTGGCATTTTGGACGGCAATGTATGGATACTGCCTTGCCGGACTTCTTTCTTTAGGGATTCTGCAGGCAGTACCCTGGTATGGAGTATTTGCTGTAATACTCGCAGCGGGGACACTGCTGCTTACGATGATTATACAGGGCAGCAAACGCAGGGAATAATGAGGAGACCACATAAGTGGTGATGTCGGTGAAGGGCAATAGGATACATGTGGGGATTGTGAAGGTGCGATAATGATTATACTGCAATTGATCCTGTACTGCCTTCTGTTCACCCTGATGGTGAAATATGCCGTAAGAGGCGGAGCCATTGACGGATTGTATTTCTACCCGAAAACTGTACAGGAGCGGGCTATTGAAATAAGATTGACAACCAGAGAAACCATGCAGCGCAAACGGAAGATCTTCATGACGGAGTTCTACCTTGTCATGCTGGTTGCGCTGGTGCTCATCATAGGAGCATGGCACGGAGTCAGAGATTTCAAAACGGCATATCTGCTAGCACTGTTGTTTTTGGAAGTGATGAACTGGTATGACGGAATCGTGATCGACAAGGTGTGGGTAGGCTACAGCAAGTTCTGGATTCTGCCCGGATGTGAGGACTTGCCCTATGTGCAGACCTGGAAGCAGGTGCTGAAAAAGCGAGGCTTCCTCACCTTAATCTGGGTAGTCGGGGCCGCTATTGTAGCGGGGATCGTTGTGCTGATATTCTAATAACGGTAAATCGATATTTACGATGAAAGCTAATGAGGAGATGGCGAGATGAACATAAAGCTCAAGCCAGATGAGGACGTCTCTGTTCAGAAGACCAGAATCGGACGAGTTCCGACACTTATCCTTCGGCCTGTGAATCGTCCATCCACCCCGGTATCTGTCCTGTGGATTCATGGCGGCGGGTATATTCTTGGTATGAAAGAAATGGTGTACATGACCCGCGCGGAGGATCTCGTGAAAAAGTTTGGAGTTACCGTCTATTCACCGGGGTATCGTCTTGCCTGGCAAAAACCGTATCCGGCAGCAATAGATGATTGCTATCAGGTGCTGGAATATATGAGTAAACATTCAGATACGCTTATGGTCGGTGGAGAAAGTGCAGGCGGAGGGCTTGCTATCGCTGTGTGTATGATGGCACGAGACAGAGGGATCAAAGTCGCATTTCAAACGCCACTGTACCCAATGATCAGTAACATCGACACAGAGAGCTCCAGAGATAACCATGGCAAGGTCTGGAATACTCGTAGAAACCATCTCGGTTGGAGACTGTATCTGAGGAGAGATGCGAAAAAGCGTGTATCGCCTTATGCAGCCCCAGCATGGCAAACTGATTACAGCAACCTTCCACCTTGCTATACCTTTGTTGGGGATGGAGAGCCATTCTTCTGTGAGACAGTAGTGTTGTAGCTCTATCAGAATAACAAAATAATGCCCTACTTGCGTGTCTCAGGA
>CAZMXF010000474.1:0-2349 GCA_964570015.1 uncultured Oscillospiraceae bacterium
AGTACAGCTACCGGATGCTGGATGTGGATAAGGTATACGGTGTTACAGCGGCGGAAGAGTTCGGTGAAAATCTGCCGGATGGAATGGAGCCTGATACTATCTTGGAGCAGTTGAGTGACGAAGCGTTTGATGCGCTGGCTGCTCATCATGTTGGCTGGAACTTTGACCAGCTGTGGATCAACGGCCAGGGTGTCAATATGCCGAACAACTCCGGTGCGGTCTACAGCGGCAGCAAGGTGCCTGGTGAGATTATCTACACGGAATACTGGCGGCTGGACAACGAGGGCGTGTTCCTGCATGACGGTGTAAACCAGATCACGCTACCTATCGGCGCGAGCGTTGATGCGGAAACTCGGAAGAGTCTGGCTGATCAGGAGACAAAGATGTACCGGATGCCGGAGAGCGGCGTAGTCACTTTCAATTATGAGGTGAAGGACATCGCTTCTCAGGTGAAGAGCTTCTCACTGAACGAGGAAAAGGTACTGCCGGACGTGACCGCAAAGGTGACGGACGCCACCTTCACGCCCCTGATGACTTACATCACCCTTGATCTGAAGGTGAATCCGGATTCCCTGGCAGCTTTCATTGCGGCAAACAGTGAAGGGCCTAAGAACGACGATGGCGAAGTGATGTGGCCTTACGGAGGCATGGATGTGTTCGGTGAATGGGTTGAAAGTCTGGAGCTGGTGGATGTAAAGGGCCAGCAGGTCTTCCCCGGTCACTATGGCCAGAATGGTATCGGCAATGAATGGGCTGAGTTCCTGTATCCCCATCTGGACAATATTCCGGACGAACTGTTCCTGGCTCCGATCGAAAATGGTCAGGCGGATATGACGCAGGCTGTACGGGTCAAATAAGAATCAATACGACTGGAGGGCATGGGGAGACTCATGCCCTCCACATTCGGCAGGAGACAAACGGATGAAGAGGTTCTTTACATTTACGATTATTTTGGCTTTGATGTTCTCAGTTTCATTGCCCGCAATGGCAGAGAAAGAAACCTATACCATTTCTGAACTCTATGACCAATATAACTGTTACCACTGGCAGGCGGATTATGAAACAGCACGCAAGGAGACCGTCCATGTGGACGTGGTGCTGTCCGTTCCGCAGGCGGACACCATTGGGATCTATGAAGCAACAAAACATCCACCGGTTGAAGGATACAGGGTGGATGAGTCCGGGATGAAAGGGCTGGAGATCATTGGGGAAGAAAACTTTGCCAATGCTACCGCCTGGTTTTCCTGTGGCTGGCCCTCAGAGGAACTTAAACGCCAGATGGAAAAAGACGCCAAGAAGAAGGGCCTGGGTTATGATAATGCAGAGGAGCAGGGATATACGCTTTATATAAACCAATTTGACATGGAAACTTGTTACGCTATGAACAATATCATGACTGTGCAGGATGCCTGGGACAGGATAAATGAGGGCATTCTCCGGTTCTTCCCGGGTGAGGACATAGAGGTTTCTCCCTCTAAGGTGCATGCGGCAGACAAAGCAGGAAAGTTTAAGTTTAATCCTAAAACAAAGTGGGATGACATCTTGGTAAAAGAAGCGCCAGATCATCCGTGCCACTTGTCTGTCCAGTTTAATCAGTTGATCCACGGTGTGCCTATCATTATGGATACCGAGTACAAGGAAGAACCGTACATCTCCTGCTCCCTTAGCAGTCTGATTCAATTAGGTGTAGACGAATATAGCTATGGTTTACATTATCGGTTGTACGTTCCGGGAAAAGCCATTAAGAAGCATGTTCGCCTCGCTGATCCGACGATCGTATTACAGTGGGCAGAAGACAAGATTCATGCGGGGCTGCTGAGAAGCGTGAGGACGGTCAGGCTTGGGTATGAGCTAGCTCATGTAAGTAAAAAGAAGCTGGAACTTCGGCCCGTCTGGGTGATCCAAGGGGATCTTTTTAAGGATGCAAAGGCGGAGCCTATTTTTCCAACCAGTGGGGAGGGCATTGAATTTGCAAACATCGTATTTGATGCACAGACAGGCAAAATGCTGAAGGCCTATTATCCGGCTGTTCAATGAATGTCTGATACATCTGCCGGACAATATTCCGGACGCACTGTTCCTCGCTCCGATTGAAGAAAGTCAGGCGGATATGACACAGGTGGTAAGGGTCAAATAAAAAACAACAGGACCAGAGGGCATGGGGAGACTCATGCCCTCCACATTCGGCAGGAGACAAACAGATGAAGAGGATCTTTACGTTTTCTATTGTTCTGGCTTTGATAGCCTCAATTTCATTGTCCGCAATGGCAGCGAAGAAAACCTATACCATTTCTGAACTCTATGATCAGTATAATGGCTACCACTGGCAGGGGGATTATGAAACGAAGC
>CAZMXF010000475.1:0-2349 GCA_964570015.1 uncultured Oscillospiraceae bacterium
ACCAAAGCCGGCGTTCCCGTCCTCTGCACACCGGGCCGCAACAACCAGGCCGTCGCGGAGCTCGTCGTCGCGCTGATCATCATGCACATGCGCCACGGTCTCGAGTCGATCCAGTGGATCAAAGACGGCAAGTGGGTCGCCGGGACGACGCCGTACTTTACCTGGATGGGCCATGAGCTGCAGGGCAAGCGGGTCGGTCTGGTGGGCTTCGGCGCCGTGAGCCAGGCCGCCGCAAAGATTCTTGACGGCTTCGACTGCGACGTCTGCTACTATGACTACAAGGGCCGCGCCTACGGCCATTACACCCCGCTCTCTCTGGAAGAGCTCTTCGCCACCTGCGACGTGGTCTCTCTCCATCTGCCGGTCAGCGATTCCACCCGCGGCCTCGTGGATGAAAAGCTGCTGCGCTCCATGAAGAAGGACGCCCTGTTTGTCAACGCCGGCCGCTCCGCTCTCGTCGACACCCAGGCGCTGATCCGTGTCCTCAATGACAGGGCAATCGCCGGCGCTGTCCTCGACGTGCTGGACAACGAGCCGCCCACGGCCGAGGACCTGGAGATCATGAACTGCCCCAATGTCATTCTCACTCCGCACATCTGCGGCGCCACCTATGAGGTCACCAATCATCAGGCGGACATTCTCAACGCCCGCATCCGCCAGTGGCTCGCCGGAGAGAACCTGGAAAAGATCGTCTACAACCGCGACGTGCTCGCGCGCTGAACCATGGACTACGATCTCCTCATCGACCTCGGCACCGGCAGTACCCGGGCCGCCCTCGTCGACAGCTGCGGCAGAATTCTCTCCATGCGCAGTTTCTCCAACCGCTACTACCGGGACGAGGCCTATCCCGACGCGCAGTTCTTTCTGCCCGGGGAGTGGCAGGGAGAGCTCATGCGCTGCTGCCTGGACCTCTGTGCCGAGCATCCGGAAGTCCGGATCCGCAGTGTCTCCTCCGCCGGCGCCCGCCAGAGCATCGTCCTGCTGGACGGCGAAGGGAAAGCCTTTTACGGACTGCCCAACATCGACAACCGCGGCCGGGAGTTCATGGCGGACATCGGCCCGAAGGATCTGATTTACGAACGTTCCGGAAAATGGGTCACCGAGGACTTCTGTGCGGCAAAACTGCTGGGGCTTCGGATGCGCCGCCCCGGGCTCTACGGAAGGATCCGGACCGTTCTGAGTCTCAGCGGCTTCATCGCCAGAATCTTCACCGGAAACTGCTGCTTTGAGCCCTCCCAGGCCTGCGAGACCCAGCTCTATGACCTTGAGTCCGGAACCTGGTCCGACTTTCTGTGCGATATCTACGGCATTGATCCCGCAATGCTTCCGCCGCTGGTCATGGCGGGGGAGAGCGCCGGACCGATCCTGCCGGATCTCGTGGAGAGCTTTGAGATGGCGCCTGACGCCCGCTTCATCGTCGGCGGCGCGGACACCCAGTGCGCCCTGCTTCAGACGGGCCTTCAGCCCGGCGACGTCGCTCTTGTCTCCGGCACCACCACACCGGTCACCGCCCTGACGGATCACCGATATCTCGATCCGCAGCAGCGGGTCTGGGTTGATGCAAATCTCCGGGCGGAAGGCTATCTTCTCGAAATGAACCCGGGCGTCACCGGCCTGAACTATCAGCGTATCAAAGACGTCCTGGCCCCGGATCTGAGCTATGAGACGCTGGAGCGCGCCTATGCCGAAAAGCGCAGCTTCACCGCTACGGCGTCTTTCAGCTCCCTGCTGTTCTATGAGCGCCGCTCCCTGCGGCACGGCGGATTCTTTCTCCGTTCCCCCTGGCCGGACAACATGGACCGCGTCGACCTGCTCTGGGCAGCGCTGGCGGACATTGCCTGCGCCACCTATGAACAGCTCTTCCGGCTTTGCGCGCTCAGCGGACACAAACGGGACTACATCCTCGGCTGCGGCGGCGGGCTCCGGTCCGAAACCCTCTGCCAGATGCTCGCCGACCTCTCCGGGCTGGAGCTGCGGCTTTTCCCCGGTTTCGACCAGGCCACGCTCTACGGCCTGACAATTCTCTGCGACTGTGCCTGTGGAACCGGCATGCCAAATGCGGACCGGGAACCCGTGCACCGTTATTTTCCGCGGCAGAACGCCCTGATCCGCCGCTATCACGAGCGCTGGCGTGAGGAGCGCCTGTCTCTCAATCCACCTGTCAGCAACAACTGAACGATAAATATTTAATTTGGAGGAAACAAACCATGTTAATGCAAGAAGAACGCGAACTGATCGTTGAAATCGGAAAACAGATGAGCACTTCCGGCCTCTGCCCCGGCACCAGCGGCAATCAGAGCATCTACAACCCCGAGCTCGGCCTCATGGCCATCAAGCCCTCCGGCATCG
>CAZMXF010000476.1:0-2341 GCA_964570015.1 uncultured Oscillospiraceae bacterium
CGGAGGGAACCGTGTTTGACGTTCCGGAGGTTGCCTCGGAAGAGAAGACCGAGGTGCCGGAGACGGTGACATTGCCGGTGCCGGTAATCACCGAAGAGGAAACGCCTGAAGCAGAGCCTGAAACGGTGATTCTGCCGGTGCCGGTGATGGAGCCTGAGCAGACAGCAGGAGATGCGGCTGCCGAAGAAGAGCTTCCGTTTGTGATCGTGGAGAGCCCGGAATACATTTCGGAAGAAGCTGCTCCCGAGGAGACGGACGTAATTGAAGAAGCGTTGAAGGAAGAACCCCTGCCGGAAGAGCTTCGGGAGAAAACGGACATGTCATTTGAAGAGGCAAACCGGGCAATCTTTGAAGCCAACCGGCTGGAGACCATTCTGAGTAAACACGAGTCGGTGGAATACCGGCAGATCTTTACTTCGGAGAATGCGCCGGAGTGGCCGTATTATGTCTATGAGACAAGCAATATGGCATATACGGAGACTCCCTCTGTCTCGGCCTATGTCGGCAACGGCAGATACTATGAACTCATGGAGAATGCCGCGGGATCGGAATTCTACTATGTGTTAGACTTCTGCCACCATTATGACCCGGCGGCCAACATCGGTTATGAGATTGTTCCGCAGACCTATGAAGAATGGTGGAACGAGAGTCAGGAAACCGAGGCAGGCTGCTACGTAGAGGGAGATGAGATCCATCTTCTGTCGGCCGCAACGCCGGAAGGCAGCCGCGAGATCGTGGAAAAATACCTGCAGATGCCTTACAGCGGAGAGATGATTACCTCCGAACGCATTGCCGATGCAGAGAACTTTGAACTGCACCGCTTCATCTTCCGAATGGAGAAGGACGGAGTCATCACGGAACCGCTGATTTACGAGGTGGAATATGATTCACCGGAGCCGCGTGCCTGCCGGAATCTGCGCGCCTTTGCCGAACGGGATGCCGCCCGGGTCGCGTCGATCCGCCTGGTGCTGAATCCGGGCACGGCGGAGGAAGAAGAGCAGACGATGGTGGTTCCCGTCGGAAGCAACGTCGTTTACTTTGCCGATGAGTGGATGGAGATGTTTGAAGATCCCGAATGCACAATCCCGGCTGAACAATGGGATAAGCTCAGCGATCACACCTATTATATGCGGCCTTCCGGCGCTAACGGATAAACAATACAGCCCGGCGGATCGTCTGCCGGTCCGCAGGGGTGTTGATGGAAGCAAAGATGAGGACAACGGGATGAAAGTACTGGTTACCGGAGTAAACGGGCAGCTCGGCCACGACATGATGCTGGAACTGAAGAGGCGGGGACATGACCCGATCGGCTCGGGAAGCGGGCCGGAGTATCGGGGGCATGACTCCGTTGCCGCGATGCCCTACGAGCAGATGAACATCACCGATGCAGAGAACGTGCAGGCGGTTCTGAAAAGACTGCAACCCGATGCGGTGGTTCACTGCTCTGCGTGGACCGCAGTGGATGCGGCGGAGGAAGAAGAAAACCGGGAGAAGGTCTTCAGTCTGAATGTCTCCGGCACCAGAAACATCGCCGCTGCCTGTCGGGATATTGGGGCCAAGATGGTGTACCTTTCCACGGATTATGTCTTTGACGGCCAGGGGATAAGACCATGGCAGCCTGATGACAGGAACTACGCACCACTGAATGTATACGGGCAGAGCAAGCTCGAAGGAGAATTCGCGGTCCGGGAGACGCTTGAACAAGCCTTTATTGTCCGCATCGCATGGGTCTTCGGCAGAAACGGGAAAAACTTCATCCGCACCATGCTGAATGTCGCCAAAACGCATGATACCGTCCGCGTGGTAAACGACCAGATCGGGACTCCGACCTACACGGCAGATCTTGCCCGGCTGCTGACGGACATGCTCGAGACGGAGCGATACGGCACCTACCATGCGACCAACGCAGAGACGGAACCGGGCGCTTATATATCATGGTACGATTTTACCTGTGAGATTTACCGCCAGGCCGGCTTAAAGGTCAACGTGATTCCCGTGAGTACGGAGGAGTACGGCCTGAGCAAGGCAAAGCGCCCCTTCAACAGCCGGCTTGACAAGAGTAAGCTCCTGCAGGAAGGCTTCCGGCCCCTGCCGGACTGGAAAGACGCGCTGGCCAGATACCTGAAAGAACTTGACGGTGAGATCTGAACAGAGCCATGTCATGAAGATGATCTGCCGGGACAGAGATATTCTAAATCCGGTGACAGCGGCCGGAAGGAAAGAACAATCTTATCACATGAAATGAAAAACACCTGCTTAAGGCCAAAGACCGAAGCAGGTGCTTTTGTTGATACAGGGAAAAAGAATGAGAAAACACCACAGTCAGCAGAGAGGCTGCCGG
>CAZMXF010000477.1:0-2341 GCA_964570015.1 uncultured Oscillospiraceae bacterium
ACGTTCGGCCCTCCCCGTCCCGCCAGCCGTTCTTGACGGACAGGCTCACGCGGTCGAGCAGCAGGGCGAACAGCAACTTCCCAGCAGGCGACAGCGGGCGGTATTCCCGCCCCTTAACAAGCTGCCGGGGAACCCGGTAAAAAGAAAAGCCCTCGCTTTGAGGGCGCAAATCCGTCATTAAAACCTCCATAGATTCAGCAAGAGCGCAGCTTGACCGCCGCGCTCTTGTTGCTTTTTCCGTATTCTCGCTTTCCGTGACTATGTATTTGTGTGAGGAAACGCCTGGTTTTTGGGTGGGTATCATGTTGATACTGACACTTCAATTACCTTTCCCTGTCAAGAGCAAGGCCGCATACACTCACCGCAGCAAAAAGCTTGCTGCTCTCTGTTATCATATTTTTTTCGTATGATAATCCATATGCTGTTTGTATTTTATTGTTTTCTTCGTCTGTGCTATGATTCACTCATCCTTAGAAAAACAAACGGCGGCGCCTCGCAGGATGCGAATGCGGGGATCGCCGGACATGGCTGAGACGGAGACATGTCTCAGAGAGATACGGTCACAGCGAACCGGGGCACGGTGAGAGCCCGGTACATGCCTCTCTGCAGGTAACCCTCCCGAGCCGCGAGCCCAAAGCGAAAGCAAGTAGGTGAGCCGTAGGCGCTGCGTTAAGGCGCAGGGGGTTGTTGGACCTCCGGAAAGCGGCCGCGTTCAGCGGCAAAAAAGGTGGCACCACGGATGCGCAGCTGTCCGTCCTTTTAATCGGGACAGGCTGCGAGTATCATTCGGAGGTGTTTTTTGTTATGTGTTGTGTCATGGGTTTTCTGTCCGATCTCTATTCCGCCGATCAGATCCGGCCTTATTTCGACCGCACCAAGAGCCGGGGGCCTGACGATACGCGGATCGAGCCCGCCGGCAGAGGTCTCCTCTGTTTCCATCGTCTCGCGATCATGGGCCTGCACGATGAAGGGATGCAGCCCTTCTCCCTGGGGAAGAACAAGGTCGTCTGCAACGGTGAGCTCTACGGCTGGCGGAAGCAGAAACTTCAGCTGGAGGCACAGGGCTACGTGTTTCAAAGCGATTCCGACTGCGAGCTGCTCCTGCCTCTCTACCGGGAATACGGGCTGGAGATGTTCCGGATGCTGGATGCGGAGTTCGCCCTGATTCTCTATGACGGTGAAACTGATCAACTCATCGCAGCCCGGGATCCCATCGGCATCCGGCCGCTCTATTACGGCTGTCTCGCCGACGGCAGCTTCGCCTTTGCCAGCGAAGCGCAGAACCTTGTCGGGCTTTGTGAGCGGATCCTTCCCTTTCCTCCCGGTCACTACTTTGTTGACGGCCGTTTCGTCCGCTATGCCGATCTCACCACGGTGGAGGAAGCCCTGCCGGATGATCTGGAGACTGTCTGCCGGAACATCCGGGAAAAGCTGATCGCCGGAGTTGAGAAACGTCTGGATGCCGATGCCCCGCTGGGTTTTCTGCTCTCGGGCGGTCTGGATTCCAGTCTGGTCTGTGCCATCTCGGCAAAGCTGCTGGGAAGAAAAATCCGTACTTTTGCCATCGGGATGGATCTGGACCCCATTGACCTCAAGTATGCCCAAATCGCTGCGGACTACATCGGTGCGGAGCATACCGCGTTTCACATGAGCCGGGAAGAGGTCCTTTCTGCATTGGAAGAAGTCGTGCGTCTGCTGGGCACCTGGGACATCACCACCGTCCGGGCCAGTCTCGGCATGTACCTCTGCTGCAAGGCCATCCATGAGAACACCGATGTCCGGGTCCTGATGACCGGGGAGATCTCTGACGAACTCTTCGGCTACAAGTATACGGATTTTGCCCCGTCTGCGGAAGCCTTCCAGCTGGAGAGCAAGAAGCGCATCGACGAACTTCACATGTACGACGTGCTGCGCGCCGACCGATGCATCTCCGTGAACTCTCTGGAGGCCCGTGTTCCCTTCGGCGATCTCGACTTTGTCCGATACGTCATGCACATCGACCCGGAACTGAAGCTCAACCGCTACCGGATGGGAAAGTATCTCCTCCGTCATGCATTTGAGAAGGATGACATTCTCCCGCCGGAGATCCTCTGGCGGCAGAAAGCGGCCTTCTCGGATGCAGTCGGCCATTCCATGGTGGATGACCTGAAGGAGTCTGCCGAAACCCTGTACAGCGATGATGCGTTCCGTCTCGGGTGTGAAAAGTACTCTTACCGTCCGCCCTTTACCAAAGAAAGTCTGCTCTACCGGGACATTTTTGAAAAGTTCTATCCCGGCCAGGCACCCATGATCGCAGACTTCTGGATGCCCAACCCCGAATGGGAAGGCTGCCGGGTGGATG
>CAZMXF010000478.1:0-2319 GCA_964570015.1 uncultured Oscillospiraceae bacterium
GCTGGGAGATGCCGATCAGCAGCACCACCGGAGAAAACATCTGGCTCATGATGACAAAGCCAAGGAAGGCCTTCTTTCCAACAAAGTTCATCCTCGCCATGGCATAGGCCGCTGGAACACCGCAGAGCATGGCCAGGGCCGTTGCCCCGCCCGCCACAAAGAGCGAGTTCAGCAAATAACGCGGCACACCGCGCTGAACAATATCCGAGAGGTTGCTCCAGATCCATTTGGTCGGGAACATGTGCAGGAAATACATATCCAGGGTCTCCGCGTTGGAGCGGAAGGCCGTAATCGTCATGACGTAGTACGGATAGAGCGTGATCAGGCAGACGATTACCACGAACACATAGAGCAACCCACGAAGCAGCCCGCTTTTGATCTCACCGTAGCGCAGGGAGAGCGCCGCCAGCAGCGAGATGAACAGCGTTGCAAACCACAGCCAGATCATCGGCGAATGCGAGATTTTCAGTCCGCCGAGTACGTCCCCGATGTTCTCACCCATTCTTCCGTCAAAGAAAAACCTGTCCAGTTTTCCGAAGATCATGTCTTTCCCTTCCGTGATCAGATCCGCGTTATACAGGGAAAGCTGTCTCGAAAAAATGACGTTGTTCATCAGAATAAACACCGGCACCAGCAGCAGTGCCAGCACCAACGCTGCGATCGCACCGCTGCGCAGTCGTCTGGTCTTTGCGTTCAGATACCGGGGCATCAGGTCATCCGTCCCTTTGAGACCGGCAAGCTCACAGACAAGCGCCGCCGCCATCAGCACCAGGATTGCCGCTGCAACCCCCGAGGATGAGAGTCCCTTTCCCAGAAAGGCAAAGATATTTTTACTGTAGCGCTCTGTCACGGTGAAGGTGACAAGCGAGGTGGTGTTTCCCTTGGAATTGACGCGTTCCAGGACGCTCTCCTGGATCTCCACGTCGAAGCCCTGCGCACGGTAGTCCTCCGCCACGGCTTCGACTTCTTCCCTCGCGGCCTGATACTTTTCATCTCCGACAAAGGTGTTTCCCGACTTTTTGGTATAAACCCCCACGTCAAAACTGTACAGTGGAAGACTCATCAGGATCAGCGTCAACACAAGTCCGACAAGCAGGAGGAGCAGCATCCGCCTGTTCTGCTGACGGATTTCCGGATATCTCACAGTTCTTCCTCCTTCCGCATGACCGTCATCATGTAGATCCCGGCACAGACACAGAGGATCAGGAAGCCAATCACCGACAGTGCGGTCGCCGGCCCTTTCTTCCGCTCATAGAACGACAGCATATACAGATAGGTGATCATCGTATCCGTCTTGTGGGCCGGAGCTCCCTTCGTCATCGTGTAAACGATCGGGAAGGAATTGAAAACATAGATAATGTTCAGGACCGTGCTCACCGTGAGCGACGGCTTTACCATCGGTAGTGTGATGTGACGCAGTTTGTGCCAGAATCCCGCGCCGTCCATGGTAGCTGCCTCATAGAGCGATCCGTCGATGGACTGAAGGCCGGAAAGCACGCAGAACGTGACAAACGGAACCGTAACAAAAATACCAACCCAGCATTCCCAGACAAATTCGATCTGATAACTGGAGCGCCAGTTGATCGCCTGCCGGATGATGCCGAGGTTCAGCAGAATGTTGTTGAGGTTGCCGTACTCGGCCTTGATAATGTAGTTCCAGACTGAAGCCTGAATAACAAGTGAAGTCGCCCACGGGAAAACCATGATGGCACGGGCGATCTTCTGCCCATGGAATTTCTGGTTCAGGACCATTGCGATGATAAAGCCGAGCAGTGTGGACAGGATGACCACCGAGAGCACCCACCAGAGCGTGTTCAGCATGACGGTCTTGAACGCGGGCAGATGTACCGCTTCGACATAGTTGTCAAAACCGATGAAACCGCCGATCACGCCGGCTTTTGATATTTCGCTGAAGGAGAGCTTGAAGACGATCAGAATCGGAAACACGACAAAGATCGCAATCAACAGGATGCTGGGCAGGAGCCAGACATAGGGCTCCCATTTGGTTCGGTTGAGTCCGGTATTCATGACCATCCTCCTTGGGTAAGCGATGGAGAAGCACAATATGGGACAGGACCGGCTGACCATCTCAGCCGGCCCTGTTCATGTGAAATAAAACTTATGTGCAGATCTCGGGAACAGAGCTTACTTGGTAAGTTCTGCCTGCAGTGCATCGAGCTCGGCCTGTACATCAGCGCCGGTCAGTGCGTTCTGCTCCGCAGCGATGACGCCCTGTTTCACCTGATCCCACTCTGCCTTGGCAGTGGGATAGAACTGGCAGCCGCCGAGAACATCCAGCCATGCCTCGAAGCTGGGATC
>CAZMXF010000479.1:0-2318 GCA_964570015.1 uncultured Oscillospiraceae bacterium
CAGAGCAAAGCCCATAGAAACAAAGACCGCATAGACCACTCCGTCAAATTGACAGTTGAAATGCGGGCTCTTCCAGGTACGGATCTTCAGCAGCAGATACTTGAATCCCTCTTCTGATAATGCTACAACTACAAAATATAAAAGAGCATCATAGAGGAGTCCACCGCTCGGAAATATCTCCGTCAAAGCAAGATCTCCCAACTCTTCCGTGATCCCGGCCAGAGAGGTCGAAATGATCCCCAGTACCATAAGCCCAATCAGCATCCCGATCGGTTCCTTTTCCAGTCGGTCCGCCTGATAGACTTTGACCATGAGGAAAACTGCCGGTATGACCGCAGCCGCGATAAGTATCAGATCATACATGCCTGTTCCAATCCCCCTGTATAGCATATAAGCCCGGCAATGCCGAGCTTATAAAACACTTACTTATCCAGATAAGTCTTCAGCAGCTCCTGCAGCAACTCATCCCGATCCAGACGGCAGATCAGACTGCGCGCATTGTTATAGCTGGTGATATAGGTAGGATCCTCAGAGAGAATATAACCGACGATCTGGTTAATCGGGTTATAGCCCTTGACCATCAGGGAATTATACACGGAGGAGAGAATCTCCTTCATCTCGGCCTTACTGTCAAGCGCCGCAAACTTCCTTGTGACATCCTGCATAAAAACCACTCCTCTTCCTGTATGAGAACAAATCACTGCGTTCCCAATCACTGTACATTTCCGAAATTCCGCATGTATATCATACGGAATACGAATCCTGTAGGCTATTATACCATAACTTGTGCTCAAGTAAAGTCTTTTTTTGCATATTTTGTATGTATTCTCTCGTTCCGGCTCATATAATCTATCGCAGCTTCCGGGTTCTCCATAATTCAGATTCTCCTGAGCAGCTTACGCCCGGGAACACAATATGATGAAACAAGTTTGATAACATGGTATTTCATTTCAATCAATACGGAGCTGTGGGCCGACAATTGTCTTGCTTTTTTCATCTTTCCTTGATAAACTGACTTTGTTTTATATTCAGAGCCGGGAGGAAAAAACAATGAAAAAAATGTTGTGTATGCTGCTGGCCGTTCTGTTGCTGGCCTCAATCGGCACGCCTGCCCTGGCGCAACTCGATGCAGAGAGCAGCGCTGAGGAGATTGACTATACGACCGGAACGCCGTGGATGAACATTGATCTGGAAGGAAACGTCACCCCTGATACACCTACCGACCTGAAGGACAACTATGCGCTCTGGGCCAATAAGGACAGAATTCTCAGTATGGAGATCCCGGCGGGATATTTGGCGGGCGGAAACACTTCTGAAGTGAACTATAAAGCCACCGAGGACCTGAAGGCCCTGTTCCACGGGGAAGAACCGGAAGATCACGATTCCAGGCTTGCGTATGACTATTACTATCTTCTCTGCGACTGGGATGCCCGGGATGCCCGCGGCGTCGCTCCTTTAAAGGAAATGATCGACGTGGTGGAAGGAATCACAAGTCTTGATGCTTTGACGGAGTATTTTGTCAAAACACCGTGGGAAAACCGGCTTTTCTGTCTCTGGAGAGAGAGCAGCCAGTTCGACACGGAAAAACCAGGCTATAATATTCTTTCCATCAAAAACGGCTACAATCTCATCAGTGATCCCGAGGAATACTTTGAGATGACGGATTACGGGGAAGAACAGCTCGAGACCTATGAAGCCTTTTTCGGAAAAATGCTGGAAAAACTCGGATACAGTGCAGAGGAAGCAAAACAGAAATTCGAGAACTGTTTCACGTGGGAGGCGCTTCTGAATTCCGGCATTGCAAGTGCGGAGGAAAGTAGCAGCTCGGAGTATCCGTTCCCCGCCGACACGCATTACACCCGCGACGAACTGCTTTCGGCCACGCCGAATATCCCGATTCTTGAAACCCTGGAGAAGGTCGATGGCTACCCGGCTATGGATCGGTATCTGGTTCCGGAGCCGGCAGCGCTTGAAAAACTGAATGAGCTTTACACAGAGGAAAACCTGCCCCTTATGCGGGACTATCTGATTCTGCATGGAATCTTTCAGATGGCAGAAGCCCTTGACTGGGAGAGTTACGCTCTGGCTTTCGATTGCCAGGAGATGCTCTCGGGCGGTACTCATATTGAACTGAACAGAGACGATTATTCTGAGTCCGAGGTGTACGAGGATCTGAAAATCAACGTCGGCTGGGCGGTCTCAAAGTTCTATGTGGAAAAGCATACGAATCCCGAAGACAAAGAGCGCATTTCGGCGCTGGTTGACGAGATCGTCACTGCCTATTACGGTATCATTGAGGATGCCGACTTCATCTCTGA
>CAZMXF010000480.1:0-2305 GCA_964570015.1 uncultured Oscillospiraceae bacterium
TCCTGACCAAGCGGATCACCATCACGTTCCTGACCCCGTCCTATGTGCGCAAGCTCGGCAACAATACGGGACCCTTCCTGCGGATGTTGTTTGTCGGCAGTGAGCCGGCGAACAACCTGTATAACAAGAACCTGGATCTCATCAACATCTATGCCTGCAGTGAGAGCGGCTTTGCGGTCGGCTTCTTCAAGATTGACAAGGCCTATGAAACCTGTCCCATCGGCCAGCCGCAGGTGGAGACGAAGATCATGCTGATCGGAGAGGACGGAAACGAGGTCGCAGAGGGCGAAACCGGCGAGCTCTGCTTTGTAAACCCCTATGTCCGAGGCTATATCAATCTGCCGGAAGAGACGCAAAAAGCATTTGTCAACGGCGTTTACCATTCCGGAGATCTGGCGACCAGAGATTCCAACGGAAACTACATTCTGCTCGGCCGCAGCGGCGACATGATCAAGATCAACGGCAACCGCATCGAACCGGCAGAAATCGAAGCTGCGGTCAAGCAGGCTCTGAACATCGACTGGTGTGCGGCCCGCGGATTTGAGGATGAGGGGAAGAGTTACCTCTGTGCCTACTACACGGCGGATGTGAATTTCGACCCGGCGGCGCTGCGCGAAGAACTGATGAAACGGCTGCCTTACTACATGATCCCGGCTTATTTCATGAAGATCGATTCCGTCCCGCTCAAGGCAAGCGGAAAGCTGGACCGCCGTGCACTGCCGGCACCGGATGCAAAGGATTTCCAGAGTACTTACGTCGCCCCGACCAATGATACCGAAACGGCCATCTGCGATGCGATGGCTCAGGTCCTGGGGCTTTCAAAAGTGGGGATCCATGACGACTTCTATGAGCTGGGCGGCGATTCGCTCGGATCCATCGACCTGGTCAGCCAGTGCACCCTGGAAGGCCTGAGCGCGGGGATCATCTTCCGCGGCCGCACGCCGGAGAAGATTGCGGAACTCTACCTGGAGAGCCTGAAGGACAATGACGGCGTTCCGCCTTCCGTAAAGGAACAGCAGTCCAGAGAGACGGAACATCGCCTTACCACCGAGCAGCTCTACATGGTCGACTACCAGCTCTACACACCGAACTCCACCATGTATAATCTTTACTCTATGATGAAGCTGGACAAAGAGATGATCGACCTGGAGAAGATGGCGGAGGTGCTGAAGGATGTGATCTCACGGCACCCGGCCCTGCTTACGAAGTTCTCCTGGAACAGAGACAGAGAACTGGTACAGAGCTATCATCCGGAACAGCTGCAGGACATACATGTGGAGAAGCTGACGGAGTTTGAATTCCGCTATGTCCGTGATACACTGGTTTACCCGTTCAAGATCGTCGGCGGAAGACTGTACCGCTGCAGAGTCTTCGAAACGGAAAAAGCCGGCTATGTGTTCTTCGACGTACATCACTCTGTGTTTGACGGTACTTCGCTGAAGGTGTTCATGAGTGACATCGGCAAGACCTATATGGGTATGGAAGCAGATCCCGACTTCTATTATCTGATGCTGCAGCGGCGTGAAGAAGCCGAAAACAGCCCCTTCTATGAGGAGAGCCGGAAATACTTTGAAGACCGCTACGACGGGATCGAATGGTCAAGCTTCCCGAAGACCGATCACGACTCCAGAGAAAACGAGATGGGCGAGCTCTTTGCTCCCCTCGGCATTCTGCAGCCGCAGATGAACGCCATGGAGAAGGCCTACAAAATCAGCCGGAATGAGTTTTTCATCACAGTGGCTGCGCTGGCGATCTCCATTTACAACCATGCGCCGGATGTGAAGATCTCCTGGATCTACAACGGCCGTGAAGACCTGCAGAACATGACGACGGTTGGCCTGCTGTTCCGCGATCTGCCCGTGGGCATCCGCTTCCGGGACAGCGATACGTTGCGCAACGTCTTTGCCGACGTGCATGAGCAGGTGCAGAAAGGCATCGAGCACAGCTGCTATCCCTATGTGGACAGCCGGAACCAGGTCAAGGACGGCGAGAGCGCCTATCTGCTGTATCAGCAGGATATCCGTGACATGGGCGGAATGGATGGCTTCGATATCGAGATGGTGGATATCCGCCAGAACCAGGCAGCCTCTCAGACGGTGCTGGATATGGAGATTCTTGACGGAGCCGACGGACTGACCCTGATGATCGACTTTGCCGCCAGCCTTTATGAGGAAGAAAGCATGGAGCACTTCAAGGACATCTATGTCAAGCTGGCCCAGGCGCTTGTAACGCATAACTCCCAGGCGGACGTGACCATCGGAGAAATCAAGGAAAAGCTGGAAGACAGGAAGACCTTCTTCAAGAC
>CAZMXF010000481.1:0-2296 GCA_964570015.1 uncultured Oscillospiraceae bacterium
CACCATCGACGGATTTTAAGTCCGTTGCGTCTGCCGATTCCGCCATCGCGCCACGCATATTTTATTGTACCCGAGCGGCGGGAAATGTCAAGCCATTCGGAATTTTCCATTACCCCGCATTTTGCCGGCCGGGATCGTGAAATTTGTTATCACGGAGAAAACCCGATAACGCCGCATTTTTGAGAAATACTGCTATAATGTCACACTGAACACAGATGACTATACAACATAGTTTGAGAACTCAGAATAAAATGCAGTTTCTCCGGATCATGCCTGCCGGAAAATATGCCTGCAGCAGCAATGAATGTGAGGTGAGGAATATCATGAGAAAAAAAGCAGACCGGAAAATTATCCTCGAGGACGGGCAGGAATATTACGGATATGCCTTCGGTTCCGAGGATGAAAAAATGCTGGAGATCGTCTTCAACACATCCATGGTGGGGTACCAGGAGATCCTTTCCGATCCATCTTACACGGATCAGGCAGTCGTGATGACCTACCCGCTCATCGGCAACTACGGCATGGCCGCGGAAGATTATGAGACAATCACACCGACCATCGGCGCGCTGATCGTCCGGGAATACAACGATGATCCATCGAACTTCCGCTCTGTCGATACGCTCGGAGAAGTGATGAGCCAATACGGAATAGCGGGTATCTCAGGGGTCGATACGAGAAAGCTGAACCGTTCCATCCGGGACTTCGGCAGCCGAAAAGCCCTGCTGACCGCTGCGGATACTCCGCTGGAAAAGGGACTGGCGATGCTGAAATCCTGGCAGTATCCCACGGATTCCGTTTCCCGGGTCAGCTGCCGCAGGATCCGGAGAGTTTCCGCACAGGCAGCCCGGTTCCATGTGGTCGCGATCGACTGCGGGATGAAACAGAACATCGTCCGCTCCCTGGTGAAAAAGTCCTGCCGGGTGACGGTAGTCCCCTGGAACACCTCTGCTGAGGAGATCCTCGCTCTTCATCCCGACGGTGTATTCATCTCCAATGGTCCCGGCGATCCGACGGACGTCCCGCAGACTATCCAAACCGTGAGGTCCCTGCTCGGAGCCCTTCCGATCTTCGGCATCTGCCTGGGGCATCAGATCATTGCCCTCGCGTATGGTGCGAAGACCTATAAACTGAAATTCGGACATCGCGGCGGCAACCATCCGGTGAAAGATCTGCAGACCGGACGAATTGAGATCACATCACAGAACCATTCCTATGCCGTCGATGTCGAGAGCCTTTCCGGGACGCCGCTCACCATAACACACCTGAACCTGCTGGATCAGACCGTGGAAGGGATCAAATGTGAAAAAGACAGGGTCTTCAGCGTCCAGTACCATCCAGAAAGTGCTCCGGGACCGCAGGACAGTTTACACCTGTTTGACAGGTTCATCAAACTGATGGAGGAGAACAAGTCACATGCCTAAGAGAACTGACATCCATAAAATTCTTGTGATAGGTTCCGGCCCGATCGTGATCGGTCAGGCTGCTGAATTCGATTACGCCGGCACGCAGGCATGTCTGGCTTTGAAGGAAGAGGGCTACGAAGTCGTTCTCTGCAATTCCAACCCTGCCACCATCATGACGGATACCTCAATCGCGGATAAGGTCTATATGGAACCGCTGACGCTGGAATATGTAGCGAAGATCATCCGCCATGAACGTCCGGATGCCATCCTGCCCGGGATCGGCGGACAGACCGGCTTGAACCTGGCCATCCAACTGGAAAAGAAAGGCATCCTGCAGGAATGCGGCGTGGAGCTGCTCGGGACAAAAAGCTCCTCCATCGAGCAGGCCGAAGACCGTGACCTGTTCAAGCGTCTGTGCGATTCTCTCGGCGAGCCGACTCTGCCTTCCGATATCGCTTCCACGGTGGAGGAAGGCCTGCAAATCGCGGAAAAGATCGGATATCCGGTGGTGCTGCGCCCTGCCTTTACATTGGGCGGCACCGGCGGCGGATTCGCGGATGACCCGGAAGAATTTGTTTCCCTGATGAAAAATGCGCTGGAACTCTCACCGGTGGATCAGGTCCTGGTGGAGAAGAGCGTGAAGGGCTACAAAGAGATCGAATATGAAGTCATGCGGGACAGCAATGACACGGCAATCACCATCTGCAACATGGAGAATGTCGACCCGGTCGGTATTCATACCGGAGACTCGATCGTTGTCTGTCCGTCGCAGACCCTGACAAACAAAGAATATCACATGCTCCGTGACAGTGCGCTGCGGATCATCCGGGCGCTGAAGATCGAAGGCGGCTGCAACGTGCAGTTTGCGCTGGATCCCAATTCCTTCCAATATT
>CAZMXF010000482.1:0-2296 GCA_964570015.1 uncultured Oscillospiraceae bacterium
AGTCAATGCTGTCGCCCTCATTCAGGCGGAAGTTGATGACCGCACGCATGTTCTGTGGGAGCACGTTACAAGCGGCGCTGCCTCCTTCGATCATGGTAGGAGCAATGGTCGTGGTCACATAGGAGAAGGTCTCCGGCCGCTCGGCACACACTGCCGCGAGCGCGCCGGCGTTTTTGCGTACGTCGCTGACCAGCTCCCGGAACGGTTCTTCGGTGATGTACGGGGAGAGCGCTTCAAAGGTTCCGACCATCGGTTCCGGCAGACGACAGGGGAAAGGATGATCGGCGACGGCGGTAATCGCCCGGGCAAGATGTTCCAGAGAACTCCCGCCGAAGGGGCGGTTGGAGTGGCCGCCGCGGCTTTCAACAGAAAGCTCCAGATCAGCATAGCCCTTTTCCATCAGTTCGATCAGCCCGATGGGGAGGCCGGGGGCCCCGAAACAGGCCCCGTCCTCCAACTTGCAGCTGCCTTCGTCCAGGACAAATTCCAGCCGCACACCCCGACTTTTCAGTGTTTCGGCAATGTCCAGCGCACCGAGATTCAGGGTTTCTTCGTCATCACCGAATGCAAGATATGCGGTACGGCGAAAACTCCGGCCGTGGGAAAGCAGGTATTCCGCCGCTTCCAGAATGCCGAAGACCATTTCCTTGATGTCCAGTGTGCCGCGGCCCCATATGTATCCATCCTCCACGGTGCCGGAGAAAGCGTCATGGGTCCAGTCCAGCTCCGTCCCGGCGACCACGGGAACCACATCCTGATGGGACATGTACAGGCAGGGGAGCAGGTCCGGATCTGTTCCGGGAACGGTGATCAGAACCGCATGCCCGATGAGTTCAAACTGCCCACGGCTCATGACAGCAGGAAAGCTCTGACGCATCAGAGCCTGCAGCCTGTCAAATTCCGAAAAATCCGTCTGGCTGTGGTCTGCGTAGTTTACGGTTTTACAGCGGATCGCATCTGAGAGATGGGAGACCGCAGAGGATACATCCAGATCCGGATAGAGGGTCTCGTTTTCAAAGTATGAAAAGACCTGATTCATACCTGCTTATCCTCCAGATAACGGCTGAGAAACTCTCTGGTACGCTCGTTTTTCGGGTTGCCGAAGATCTCCCTCGGGCTGCCCTGCTCGAGGATCACACCCTGATCCATGAAGACGACCCGGTCGCTGACTTCTTTGGCAAAGGCCATCTCGTGGGTTACGACTACCATGGTCATGCCTTCTGCCGCCAGCGCTTTCATGACATCCAGCACTTCGCCGACGATCTCAGGGTCCAGAGCGGAGGTGGGCTCGTCAAAGAGCATGATTTCGGGCTCCATGCAGAGCGCTCTCGCAATAGCGACACGCTGTTTCTGGCCGCCGGAGAGCCTGGTGGAATCGGCGTAGATGAAATCACCCAGACCGACCGTTTTCAGGTTGCGGACGGCGACCTCTTCCGCCTTGGCTTTGGGGACCTTTTTCACGGTCATGGGAGCCAGGGTGCAGTTGTCGATAACATTCTTGTTGTTAAAGAGGTTAAAGCTCTGGAAGACCATGCCGATCTTCTGCCGCAGGGCATTGAGGTTCACATTCAGATCCATCAGATCCTGCCCGTCAAACCAGATATGCCCGTCGTCGGCCTCTTCCAGAAGGTTGATGCAGCGGAGCAGGGTGGACTTGCCGGAGCCGGATGCACCGATGATGCAGACCACTTCACCCTTGTGGATCTCAAGGTCGATGCCCTTGAGCACATGGAGGTCACCGAAGGACTTTTCCAGCTGTTCGATTTTCAGTACGCATTCGTCCATGTTGCCCCTCCTCAGTTCGAACTGGGGATCCCTTTCACCGGCGTGTCAAGTTTCTTGCCCAGATACTGGAGCAGCTTGGAGGACAGCCAGGTGAGGATCAGATAAAGGATCGCCGCCACACAGTAGATCTCCAGCGAGCGGAAGTAGATGCCGCTGACAGATTTCGTGGCATACATCAGGTCCATCACGCCGATGACTGAGAGAACGGAGGAGTCCTTGATGTTGATGATAAACTCATTGCCAATGGCAGGGATGGAGTTCTTCACTGCCTGGGGAAAGACCACCTTGATCATGCTCTGCCAGTTGCTCATACCGAGGGAACGGGCGGCCTCGGTCTGGCCGCGGTCGATTGCCTGGATGCCCCCGCGGAGAACCTCCGTCAGATACGCCGTCGAGTTGAGGGAAACTGTGCAAAGACCGGAAATGAAAAAGCTCCAGACAAGGTAGATCTCGGTGACTGACATATTGGTACGCTAGAAAAGATTGAAACCAAAGTAATAAAAAATCAGAG
>CAZMXF010000483.1:0-2295 GCA_964570015.1 uncultured Oscillospiraceae bacterium
ATAATCAGAAAATAGAAGATCGCAAACATGGCGACCAGCATAATGATCATGGACATTCCGCCGCCTGCGGCGGTAGCATCTGCAGTGAGAAAAAGATTCATCTTTCAAACCTCCAAAAAACAATTGAATGTATTATACAATGCATTTTATCACATTGCAAGAACTTAAATCCTCGTATCGAGAATTTTCGAATAATGCTGCCTGTACTCTTCAAAAGACCCAGCTTCCAGGTGATCTCTGATTTCCTGCATCATATTGTTATAGAAATAAAGGTTATGCGATACGGCAAGCCGCATCCCCAGCATCTCCTGTGCTTTGAAAAGATGCCTCAGATAGGCCTTGGAGTAACGCCGGCAGACCGGGCAGGTACAAAATGGGTCAATAGAAGTATCATCCCGGGCATATTTCTCATTTTTAATATTGATCACGCCTGCTTTGGTGAACAGATGGCCATGTCTGCCGTTTCTTGCAGGTATTACACAATCAAAAAAGTCCACGCCCCTGCTCACGGATTCCAGTATGTTGCTCGGAGTACCGACCCCCATCAGGTAACGCGGTTTATCTTCAGGCATCCATTCTTCAACCGCTTCGATCGTGTCGTACATCTCCTGATGCGTCTCTCCTACTGCCAGACCTCCAATCGCATATCCAGGAAGATCCAGTTCGGAAATACGCTTCATGTGTTCGATGCGAATATCATGGAAAATCGTGCCCTGGTTGATCCCAAAGAGCATTTGACCGGGATTGACGGCATTATCTTCACGATTAAACTCATCCAACGCCTTTTTGCATCGTACAAGCCACCGATAGGTCCTGTCAGCAGATGCTTCTACATATTTTCGAGGTGATGGGATCTTAACGCACTCATCAAAAGCCATCGCAACATCAGAACCAAGATTTGCCTGGATTCGCATGCTCTCTTCCGGTCCCATGAAAAGGAGCCGCCCATCTACATGTGAATTGAAGGAAACACCTTCTTCACGGATCTTTCTGAGTTTGGCCAGAGAAAATATCTGAAATCCTCCGCTGTCTGTCAGGATCGGGCCGTCCCAGTGCATAAACCTGTGCAACCCACCCAAATCCCGAATCAGTTCATCTCCCGGCCGAACATGCAGATGATAAGTATTGGACAAAGCAATCTGGCATTGAAGCTCCTGCAGGTCTTCTGTAGAAACCGCACCTTTGATAGCAGCCTGCGTGGCCACATTCATGAAGACCGGAGTCTGAATCGCACCGTGAGGGGTCTGTAGTACAGCTCTTCTTGCTTTTCCTTCTTTTTTGATCAGCTGAAAGCGAGCCATATTACTCCATGTTCTGTTCCATTGCGATCTTTACAATTCGGCTGGTTCCGAGACGTTCCGCACCGAGAGCGAGAAAATCCTCGGCATCCTGCAGGGAAGAAATCCCGCCGGCGGCTTTGACTTTTACCGTATCCGGGCATCTCTCACGCATCAGCTTTACATCTTCCCTTGTTGCACCACCCTTTGAAAAACCGGTGGAAGTCTTGATAAAGTCCGCACCGCACTCGGAAACTATATCACAGAGACGAATCTTTTCTTCCTCGGTCAGGAGGCAGCATTCGATAATGACCTTCAGAATCTTACCGCGGCTGGCGTTACGGACTGCCATAATGTCGTTCTTAACTTCTTCCCAGCAACCGTCTTTCACCATGGAAAGATTGATCACCATATCGACTTCATCTGCGCCGTTTTTAATGGCATCTGTTGTCTCATATGCCTTGACGGCAGTGCTGTGATATCCGTTGGGGAAACCGATCACCGTACAGATTTTTAGTTTATCTCCGACATATCGCTTGGCCCCGGCCACATGGCAGGGTGGGATGCATACGCTCGCACAATGAAAACGTATCGCCTGATCACAGAGCGTTTTTATCTCCTGCGAAGTAGCGTCAACCCGTAATAATGTATGATCACAGGCTTTTAAAATCTGTTCAAGTTCCATATAATACCTCCTTGAGAATTGACAAAAGTATACTGCATTTCCTTCGACTGTGCAAGAGTCAGATGCGGAACAAACGGGAAAAAAGAAAAAATTTATTGACAAGCCGAAAATTTGTGATAGAATAACATTCGCTGACGCGGGCATAGCTCATCCGGTAGAGCGCCACCTTGCCAAGGTGGAGGTAGCGAGTTCGAGCCTCGTTGCCCGCTCCATTACCCTATTGCAAGAGCAATAGGGTTTTTGTTTATGCGCCTGTGATGGAATTGGTAGACATGCGAGATTTAGGTTCTCGTACAGAGATGCGTGCGGGTTCGAGTCCCGCCAGGCGCACCA
>CAZMXF010000484.1:0-2293 GCA_964570015.1 uncultured Oscillospiraceae bacterium
TGCTGAGACTGAGCCACACAGTCTTGCACCGCTGGTGCCCAAAGCAGAAAGGAACCAGACGAAGTATTTTACCATAACGCCGTTCCTTTTTCAATAATGAGATTCGATTATACCGGCACAAGGATCGGGCTGTTTTCAGGCGCTGTCACGCGTCAGCAACAAAGAAGTGACGGCCCGGCAGCATACACACTGCTCAGGCCGTCGCCCTGTTTTACAGCCCTTTCCGAAGAAAGAGGGATATTTATGCCCTTCTACGGGCTATTCTTCTGTTTCTCTCCCCTGCTGCCCGAACGCAAAATATCAGACGATTCTGATTTCCAGTCTTTTCCCCAATCCGTTAGCAATGCGCTTCATGGTTTTCAGTGAAGGATTCGCATTGCCATTCTCAATACGGCTGATATCCGACCGATCAATACCTGTCAGATCTGCAAGCCCCTGCTGAGAGAGTGACAGTTCCTCGCGGCATGCAAGCATATCACGAATAAACTGGTACTCCGGTTCCAGTGCATCATATTCGGCCTTCACTTCGGGATCGCTCAGAAGCTGCTTCTTCAGTTCAGTATAATTCATTTTACATTCCTCCTCAGCCAGTCAGCACGATACTCTTTTGCACGCAGGATCTCAGACAAAGGCGTCTTCTCCTGCTTTTTTACGAAACCGTGTGTAATCACAATTCTGTTCCCTTCAAAGAAAAAATACAGGGACCTCGTAATATCTGAAGCCAGCTTTGTACGTAACTCGAATATTCCGTCCTCCAGATGCTTTGAATAAGGCTCGCGCAGAGTATTCCCCTTTTCTTCCAGCAAATCCAAATCACGAAGAATCTTCGCTTTCATCTTGGGTGACAGAGATCCCAGGAATTCCATGAAAGGAATACTGCCATTCTCCCTCTCATAGACAACAATTTCGAATGCCATCTTGCATCTCCCAATGTTGTATTCACGATATCATTATAGTGGGATAAATCCCACTTGTCAACCAATAATTGTACTCACACAAAAAACCGACAAGGGTAGCTGGCCGTCGCTCTGTTTTACAGCCCTTTCCGAAGAAAGAGTAGTCCGCTCGATATCACTTAACGTTTGATTATCATCCGCTAGCCCCATGCAAAAAAGCGCCCCATCCCCGATCTATGGAGGGGGAGGCGATAAATGCTAGGCAAACAGTTCCAGCCCCATAATCTCATTCTGCTCCAGAGACCTGTAGTTGCCTTTAAGCGACGGATCTGCATCTTCAGGAGCGAAGCCGATATAATACGGGTCTTCTTTTTCGAGTTCATAGCGGACAAGTTCATCTCCGTCCCGGATGACCAACCAGGTCGCAAAAGACCAGCTGGTGTGTCCTCCCGTGAACCAGATCGTATTCCGTTCCGGACAGACTGAGATCTCCATGTCCCTGGTAAGCCAGCCCGTAGCGACGAAGCGCATCCGCCCGTCCTGACGCGTATAAACAACCCAGCATCCGTTGAGCTGTATGATGAGCTCCGGAACACCGTCACTGTCGACGTCACAGACGGAATAACTCGGCTGCCAATAGAGGGCGTCTTCAAGTTCCACACCATCCATCCCCGCAATCCAGTCTCCGCTGCGCAGAAATTCCTCATAATCGGAAGGAAGGGCAGCACTTGCGTCAGCATGGGAGGACGGAAGCGGAGTCAGCTTCTGTACCGGCAACGCTGTCGGGAGAGCGGTCTCTGCGAATGATCTCTCGTTCAGAAATCCGGTAACTGTATCAGACTGCGCCGCGAAAGCAGAAACAGCGGACAGGCTAAAGACCGCACTCAGCAGCAGCACGAGCAGGACTGTGCGAGATCCCATACTCGAAAAACTCTTCAGATGCTCATCGTGTAATAAATTCTTTCTCATAACATCAGCCTCCCTGTATTCGGTTGATGCCATCCTAACACAAGTGATGCCAAGTGTGATTTTGTCTTGTTATTTTCGCGGGCAGGTCAACCATACACGGACGATGAAATATGGGATAGATTTCTTGGCATGTCCGATACTCAGATGGAAGAGTTTGTAGCCAGTTTCATGAGTCGGTTACCGGAGCAGATCCAGAAAACGTTACAGCCATATTTTGTGGGAAACATAGCTGCATAATTCTATTTGAAAGCTATCCAGTGCGATATACAGGGCGTTTCCCTGCAAAAATCAAGTGGGAAGTATTAGATTTTAACATAAAACTTTAGTCTGTGAAAGTGCGATTTCTATGATAATCTCAAGTGCAAAGTGCCGAAGAAGCCCCAATTTACGGGCCTTTTGGCGATAACAAGAAATCCGAAGAGTAGATA
>CAZMXF010000485.1:0-2284 GCA_964570015.1 uncultured Oscillospiraceae bacterium
TATGCAAAAATACAGCTCACAATTTGACCGGTACCATGTTTCAGGCCGCATCGTACACGTCGAACACATCGTACACATCGTATGAGATGCTGCCACCGTCAACGTAAAAGCTGACCGCATCGGTAATATAGCTTCCGCCGAAGATATCATCGATGACGAAGGAATACAGATAACCGCCGTCCGGGAGAAGCCCGAAGATCAGATTATCGCCGTCTTCCCAGAAACACTCATGTCCGGAATATGTCATATCCTCGAATGTTTCCTGATTAAACCCGTCAAAGACAGGAACAATCCAGTCACCGGGTTTCAGCGTTTCTCCCGGCCGGGCAGCAATGCCGTTGTCACCGACACCATCCCAGAGGTCCAGAATCCGGATTTCATCCGTCTCGTAATACCAGGCGAAACGGAGATTTGTCTCCTCTCCATTTACTCTGACCGGGCTGGTAAAGAGATCATAACCGTCACATTCATCCACCAGATTGACGCTGATATTCTGTCCGTCAGGCAGGGCGAACCAGAAGCCGTCGAAATGATCTTCCACCCGGCCGGTATCCCAGTCTGCCAGCACATCACTGGTAAAACCAAGGGAGATGCAGTCCTCCTCATCATCCGAGAGCATATAGACCTTTGCTTCCACAGACGCGGTATTATTCAGGCCCTGCTCTGAAAGGACAAAGCTATAGTAACCGTTTTCATCAAAAGCGGGTTTCACCGAGAAAGAGATCGCAGTGCTTTGTCCGTTATCATCCGGCACCATGGTATCCCAGTCCCATTGTGTGTTTTCACTGTATCCGGTCCAACTGCCTCCGTTGGCAAAACCGTAGGCAATCTTATCGACCAGGGCGAGATAATGCGTGCTGACACAGACATCCCGGAAGATTTTGAGTTCCATCGAGCCCTGTACCTGGAGAGGATAATAGATTGAAAGCCCGCTTACCTGCTGATGCACCGGTCCCAGAGCCTGATAGACGACAGCGGCAGCCAGCGCATCGCGGGCCGCCTTTGCGTTGGAGGACCAGGCGGTCCCGGCATCGATCAGACCGCCGAGATCGACCATGTTGGTAAATCCCTCGCTGCGGTTGTTGCCCCCGAAATTGTCTGCGGCATTAATGGAACGGACAATCGGGGCAAAATTCGCTTCGTTGTCTGTTGCCTCATAAAGATTCTGGGCATAGAGCTCAAAGGCAGAGCGAAGTGCGGCAATTTTGCTGAGGTCCGTCAGCGCAAGTGTAGCCGAATTCCCCTGATCATTTGCGACACAGTTTTGATAGAAGCCGTCGCAGATCGCTTTGCCGAGCGTGACCGCATCTGCAGACGGATTCGCAGCCAGGCACTGCCCGATCGACGAATAGTTCCAGCCGGAGCCGGGCTCGATTTCCTGAGAAGCGATCATATATTTTGAATAGGGCACGAGCATGGAAGCCGTCTCAACCGTTCCCATCAGGCAGGCATCAAATCCGACAAAGTCAAATCCGCCCGGCAGAATTCCCTGCACACTTTTCAGCGCGTTGTCGATATCCCGCAGGGAGAGGCTGTCATCGTCGGCCAGTTCATCGAAGCAGACACCGTTGATGCTGCCGCTGCCGTGATCCCACAAAACCAGACCGACGTGGGCTGACGGATACGCCGCAAGTCCCCAGCGGAGGAAATCCGCCAGCGTTTCGGAGTCCCCCATGCTGGCAACGGGCTTCCGGTTGGCAATCGTACTAAAGCCGTTGGTGATCTCGAACCGGTCCAGCTCATCGGCCGAAGCACCGTTATTCCATTCAGCCGCGCCGCCGGTCTGGACGATAAAGCGAACGTTGGATGCAGCGGATGCGCTGATCATTTCCTGCATATTGCCGGTTGCGAGACCGGCCTCACTTTCCAGATCCGCACCGCAGAGGTAAACAAAGATCGTCCAACTGTCATCCGCGCAGGCAGACACACAAAATGTCAAACACAACACGACCGCGACCAGAATTGCAACGACTTTTTTCATGATGAAAATGTCTCCTTCATATTTCCCTATGATACATTATTCTTTTATCTGGCTTAAATTGTACTAATAATATCATCTTAACCCGGGACCGTCAACCAACATGTGGAAGGTCTATTGATACTTCCACATGTTTTGAGTTTGATCCAATCTGTAAAAAATATATTGTTCCCTGTAACACTTCTGTGATGATGCCTGTGTTATCCTATGCCCGTAATCAAGAAACAGACTACATCCATTTTACAAAATATAACAGGAGGAAATATCCATGAATAACATGAACAACATCTTCAAAGCTCTGATCGA
>CAZMXF010000486.1:0-2282 GCA_964570015.1 uncultured Oscillospiraceae bacterium
GCGAAGATCCCGGAACTGCTGGGAGGTGACCGGTGATGGAAGAAGTGCGGATCGCCCTACGGAATGTGGGCCGAATCAAGCCCGATTCCATTGAGGATTATATCGCCGGCGGCGGCTATGAGGCGCTGGAAAAGGCTCGGACCATGGACCGGGGAGAACTCATCCGGACCATAGAGGAGACGAGCCGGCTCCGCGGACGCGGCGGCGCGGCATTCTCCACCGGGAAAAAGTGGAGCAGCGCTTTTGCGAGCAAAGATGAGACGAAATACCTGGTCTGCAACGCTGACGAGGGTGAGCCGGGAACCTATAAGGACCGCGTCATCATGGAGGGCGACCCCCATACCGTGATCGAGGGGCTGCTGATCGGCGCTTATGCGGTTGGCGCAAAAGAGTGCTTTATCTATGTCCGCGGCGAGTATGAAAACTCGATCAGGCTGCTGCGCAAGGCGGTCAAGCAGGCGGAAGAGAAGGGCTTTTGCGGTGAGACGAAGATCAAAGTCGTCTCCGGTGCGGGCGCCTATGTTTGCGGCGAGGGCACCGCCATTGTGAATTCGCTGGAGGGCCTGCGCGGAGAGCCGCGCCTGAAACCGCCCTCCATGGCGGTCAAAGGCCTGCATCAGAAGCCGACGGTTGTAAACAACGTGGAGACCTTTGCCGTGATCCCTGAGATTGTCCGGAAGGGTGCGGACTGGTTCGGCGGCATCGGCGCAGAGAAGTTCCCGGGCACGAAGCTTCTGTGCCTCTCGGGCGACGTGGAGAAAAAGGTCTGCGTCGAAGTTCCGACGAATGCGACGCTGCGCGAGGTGCTGGAGCAGTTCAGCGGCGGGGTTGCCGGAGGGAAGAAGCTCAAGGCCATCCAGCTCGGTGGCTCAAGCTGCGGCTTCGTGACGCCGGAACAGCTGGACACCCCCATCGATTTCGACTCCATCCGCTCCATTGGCGCGGCACTGGGTTCCGGTGCGATGTATGTGATCGACGAGAGCCGGAACATGGTCGACATCCTTCTGGAGATCGCCAGGTTCTTCCGGCATGAAAGCTGTGGCAAATGCACGCCCTGCCGCGAGGGAACCATGCGCGTTGAGGAACTGCTGGAGAAATTGGCTGCAGGCAAGGGAAGCCGGCAGGATGTGGAAATGATCAGGAAGCTCTCCGGCTACATGCAGAAAACCTGCTTCTGCCCGCTGGGCCAGAGCGCAACCACGGCGTTCATGAGTGCGCTGAAGCTGTTCCCCGAAGACTTTGACGCGAAGATCGGGAAGGAGGCATAAACATGGCAAACGTGAACATCATCATCGACGGTAAGGCCCTGTCTGTGCCTGCCGGTATGACCGTACTGGAAGCGGCACGTGAGAACGGGATCCGTATTCCGACCCTGTGCTTCCTGAAGGAACTGGATCCGAGGGCCAGCTGCCGCATGTGCGTGGTAGAGATCGAGGGGGCAAGAACCTTCCAGCATGCCTGTGCAACGAAGGTGCGCGAAGGCATGGTCGTCCAAACGGACACGGAAGCGGTTTGCGAATCCCGGAAGCTGACACTGGAGCTGCTGCTCTCCAACCATGCGGTGGACTGCCACCACTGTCTGCGTATCGGAAGCTCCCGCTGTGCCGATCTGGATCCGAAGTTCTGTGAGATGTGCTTCTTCTGCGACTGCGTGAAGGACGGCTTCTGCGAGCTGCAGGCGCTGGCACGAGAATACAAGGTGGATGTGCTGCCGTTTTCTCAGAAGCACAACACGCATCCCGTCGATGCCACCACCGTCATCGTCCGGAATCCCAACAAGTGTATTAAGTGCAGACGCTGCGTGGACGTATGCGGCACGGTTCAGACGGTACACAATCTGGCGGCCTCCGGACGCGGCTGCGAGGTTATGATCGGCCCGGCCTTCAGCAAAAGCATGGCAGAGAGCGAGTGCGTCGGCTGCGGCCGCTGCGTTGAGGTCTGCCCGACAGGGGCGATCTATGCCATGGAACACAAAGACGAGCTGGTCTATTACGCGCACAAAGACGGCATGAAAACCGCAGCCATCGTGGACGCCGACGCGATTCCGGAGCTGGAGCGCGTGCTGAAGCTGCAGCCGGGAACGGTCACACCGGAACAGCTCGCGGGCAGCCTGAAGAAGATCGGCATCGATGAGGTCTATGACGCAGCCGATGCGGAGACGGCCGCCGCGGCAGAGGCCGAAGCGCTGCTCACAGAAAAGCTCGCGAAAGGCCGCCCCGCTGTTCTTACCAACAGCTTTGCGGCGAAGGCCTTTCTGGAGAAGAGTTTCCCGGAGCGGAAGG
>CAZMXF010000487.1:0-2281 GCA_964570015.1 uncultured Oscillospiraceae bacterium
TCGCCTGCGGCCGCATCATCAAGCATGACGACAAGGTCGTCGGCGGCCCCGAGTATGAGCCGCTGTGGGCCTACGGCAGCGACTGCGGCAACGACGACCTCTACACCATCGATGAGTGCAACCGCCTCTGCAACGAGTATGGTCTGGACGCCATCGGTGTGCCCTGCACCATCGCCGCCGCCATGGAGCTGTATCAGAACGGCTGCATCAAGGAAGAAGACTGTGCCGGCGTTCCGCTGGAGTGGGGCAGCAAGGAGGCCCTGATCGAGTGGACCAAGCGCATGGGCGATCCTCAGACCGAGCTTGACTGGCTCATGTCCTCCGGCTCCGCCCGCCTGTGCGAGCACTACGGCCATCCCGAGTTCTCCATGAGCGTCAAGAAGCAGGAGATCCCGGCTTACGACGCCCGCGCTATCCAGGGCATCGGCATCAACTATGCCACCGCCAACTGCGGCGCCGCCCACGTACGCGGCTACATGATTGCGCCTGAGGTCCTCGGCATCCCCGCACAGCTGGACCGCACTGTCACGGACGAGAAGGCCGGCTGGGCCAAGACCTTCCAGGATCTGACCGCCGCCATCGACTCCATGGGCACCTGCCTGTTTACCTCCTTCGCTCTGGGCGCTCCCGAGTACGCGAGCCTGCTCAACGCCGCCACCGGCACGAACTACACGCCCGAGGAGCTGCTTGAGGTCGGCGACCGGGTCTTCAACATCGAGCGCATGTTCAACAAGGCCGCCGGCATGAAGCCCGAGGACGACCGCCTGCCCAAGCGCCTGCTCACCGAGCCCATCTCCAACGGTCCCTCCAAGGGCATGATCAACAAGCTCGACATCACCCTGCCGCAGTACTACGCCGCCCGCGGCTGGGTCAACGCCTTCCCGACGGATGAGACCCTGAAGAAGCTCGGCCTTGACGAGTGCGTAGGGAAATAAGTATAATACCCAATAAAGGGGAGGCTTCTCGCCTCCCCTTTTTCCTTTACCTGTAAATCATACTGAAAAGGGAAGTGGTTACATGATCGAAGTACGCTTTTTCGCCACGCTGCGCGAGGGTCGCGGCAAGATCATTCAGGTCCCTGCGGAAGAGGTCTTCACCGCTGCGGACCTGCTCCGCCGCTTTGCAATCCCTGAGGAGGAAGTCGCCATCCTGCTCATCAACGGCTTTCACTCCAAACCGGAGGATCCCGTGAAGGATGGCGATATCATCTCCCTGTTCCCGCCGGTCGGAGGCGGCTGAACGATGGAGGAGCGCTATATCCGGAATCTCGGCGCGCTGACGGAAGAGGAATGCGCGGTACTGCGAGGGAAGACGGTTTTCGTCGCCGGCTGCGGCGGACTGGGCGGCTATCTGATCGAAATGCTGCTGCGCCTGGGTGTGGGCGAGATCCGGGCGGCGGACGGCGATGTCTTCGAGGCGTCAAACCTGAACCGGCAGCTGCTTTCCTCTCCGTCGACTCTGGGAAGCGGCAAGGCCGCAGCGGCGGCTGCTCGGGCGAGAGAAATCAACCCGGAGGTCCGTTTTGCTGCGGTTTCAGACTTTGTGACGGAAGAAAATGCGGCAGAGCTGGTAAAAGGATGTGACGCCGTTCTGGACGCCCTGGATAACATCACAGCCCGCCGCCTGCTGGCGGTTGCCTGTGCGGAAGCTGGCGTCCCGCTGATCCACGGGGCGATCTGCGGCTGGACAGCCCAGGCGGCTGTCGTAATGCCGGGAGACGACCTGATCGGACGCATCTATCCGGAGGGAAGCAGGCTGAGCAGCAAAGCCTCGCTCTCCTTTACACCACCCTTCTGCGCCGCCATGCAGACGGCCCTCTGCACACGGATCCTGACCGGGCGGCCGGTAGAAACCGGCCGGCTATATATGGCGGACCTTTTGGACATGGAGCTGGAGAGCCTGTTTTGATTGAGAGCAACATGGACGACCAGATTCAAAAACTGTATGTGGAGGTTTCCTCCCGCTGTAATCTTCGATGCAAGATGTGCTTCCGGCACAGCTGGGTCGGTGAACGCTTCGGCGATCTCGACCCGACTGCCTTTGCGCGCCTGATGGAGGATCCTGTTCTGCGGGATACCCGGACCGTTTTCTTCGGCGGCATGGGAGAACCTTTGGTGCATCCCTCGCTCACAGAGATGGCAGCGCTTGCATCTGCGTGCGGGAAAAAAGTCGAACTGGTTACGAACGGAACGCTGCTGACGCGGGAGAAAGCCCGGGAACTGCTGCAAGCGGGTGTCTCGCGGATCTGGGTCTCCATCGACGAGCTGTACGAGAACTACGG
>CAZMXF010000488.1:0-2275 GCA_964570015.1 uncultured Oscillospiraceae bacterium
TGAGCGACATCAGCTCCAAGCGCCGCGGCACCGTGCTCGGCATGAACGCCGAAGACGGCATGCAGACCGTCGAAGCCGAAGTTCCCATGGCCGAGATGGGCTCCTACACGATCGACCTGCGCTCCATGACCCAGGGCCGCGGCTCCTTCTCCTGCAAGTTCATCCGCTATGAGGAGGCCCCCGGCAACGTCCAGCAGAAGGTCATCGAAGAAGCCAAAGCTTTGGCTGAACAGGAATGAGAGGCAGACTGACTGCAATTAAAAACATCGCCTGGGCATTGGCGATCGTTCTGTGCCTGCTCGCGGTTTTCATCGGCCTGTTGTTTGCCGCTTTCACCCGGAACAGCGAAGAGCAGTTCCGCGGTGGTGTCAAGCTCGGCACCAAGCCGGTGAAAACGGAGAGCGTGGCCGGCGCCGGTACGCGCCCCGCTCAGATGAGCGACGGCACGCTGCAGACGCTGTCACAGACCGAAGATGCCGGCCAGGCTTATATCGATTCCCTGACCTTCCTGTGCGACAGCCCGTGGATCGGACTGAAAAGCTACGGTATGCTGAGCGGGGGTGAGAGCACTTCCCAGGTGTGGACCTCTCCGTCTGGCGTAATGGCAGTGGTGGATATCGCGGAGAGCAAGATAGTTTTCCCGAATGATGGCTCCATTGTGACCGCCGCCAACGCCGCGATGATCCTGCAGCCGCCGATCCTGGTGATTGCCCTCGGCAACGACGGAATCGCCAACATTGACCAGTTCGATTTTATGGACCAGTACGAGTCCCTCATCAACAGCATCCGCCGTTCCAGCCCCAATACCTGGATCCTGTGCGTACCGCTGACTTCGGTCACGGTGGATTATAACACCGGGGACGGCCTGTCCGCTGCCAAGTGCAACGAAGCAAACGGCTGGATCAAGACCGTATGCGAGGAAACCGGCGCCTACTATGTGGACGCGGTCTCCGCGGTTCAGGATGTGAGCGGACTGCTCCTCCAGGAGTATGCCTCTGCGGACGGCCGCACGCTCAACTCCACCGGCCTGAACCAGATTCTCCAGTACCTGCGCTACCACGCGGTACAATAAGGGAAGCTGTCGTCAGAAAGCAAAACAACGACATAAAAACGACCGGAGGCCTGGCCTCCGGTCATTTTTGCGCTGCAGGGGCGAAAACTCCGCCCTATGCTTATGTATGAATGAAGTTTAGTCTCCGCGGAGAATCTTGCGGATAAACGGGGGACGGACGACCTCTCCGTCGGTGAGTTCATAGCAGTCAAGCAACTGCCGGACCGCTTCCGCGGCGCTCTTTTCATCCGCGGCATGGATGGCGGCGAGAGACTCGCCTTCGGCCACGGGATCTCCGAGCTTCTTGTGCAGGACGACGCCGACCCGCGGGTCAATGACGTCTTCTTTGGTTGCGCGGCCGCCGCCCAGCTTCATGCTGACCAGACCCACCGCTTCAGCGTGGATGCGGCTGACGGTTCCGGCTTTCGGGGACGGAACCTCACAGATCACGGGCGCAGTGGGCAGAAGCTCGGGCTGATACACTGCGGACGCATCCCCGCCCTGGGCGGTGACCATCTCGGCCAGCTTATCCAGGGCCCGGCCGGATTTCACCGCGTCGAGCAGCATCTTTTCCGCCGCCTCGTGGTCCGGGGCATAGCCCGCTTCGGTCAGCATACAGCTGCCCAATGCCAGGCACAGACGGAGCAGGTCTCCTTCTTCCTCACCCTTCAGGACCGCGATGGCCTCCCTGACCTCCAGCGCGTTGCCGACGGCAAAGCCGAGCGGCTGGTCCATATCGGTGATGATGGCGGCGCACTTCTTCCCGGCGAGACGGCCGATACGCGTCAGGTTCCGGGCGAGCTCTTCCGCGTCCTCCGGGGTCTTCATGAACGAGCCGTCACCGCACTTGACGTCGAGGACGATCACGTCGGCGCCGGAGGCGAGCTTCTTGGACATGATGGAGCTGACGATCAGGGGGATGGACGGAACCGTGCCCGTTACGTCCCGCAGGGCGTAGAGCTTCTTGTCCGCCGGGACGAGATTGGCGGTCTGGCCCATGATGGCGATGCCGTGCCGGTTGACGTTTTCAAAGAACTGTTCTTCCGTGAGGGCGGTGGAGAACCCTGGAAAGCTCTCCAGCTTGTCGATGGTGCCGCCGGTGTGGCCGAGACCGCGCCCGGACATCTTGGCGACCTTGAGCCCGCAGGCCGCAACCATGGGGCACAGCACCAGGCTCGTCTTGTCCCCGACGCCGCCGGTGGAGTGCTTGTCCGCCTTGATCCC
>CAZMXF010000489.1:0-2265 GCA_964570015.1 uncultured Oscillospiraceae bacterium
AGAACTATCAGCAAATACACAAAACTTCAGAATTGATGCTTTATTTGACGAAATAATCGTCAAATAACAAAATGGCTCTTGACTTTTGGTACTCTATCGGCGATAATGAAGAGACGAGAGGATGATGAACAATGCTTACAAAGATCTCATTGGAGAATTTCAAGTCGTTCGAGCGGCCAGCCGAACTCCCTATGGTCTCCTCTACCAAAATCAGAAGCAATGCTGATCACCGCATACAAATCAAGAATACGCGGTTGCTTCGTCATGCAGTCATTTATGGCGCAAACGCCTCTGGCAAGACAAATCTTGTTGAGTTTTTTCGCTTCTTTGAGGCAACGCTTGAAATAGGCCTTCCAACTTGGTCTACACGGCTCTTTTGCAAGAATCATGCTGAAAATGAGAAAAGAGACAGTTTGTTTGAAGTGCAGTTTTCTGTCGATGACACATTCTATGCTTATGGCTTCAGTGCAGTCCTGTCAGAGCGTAGGATAACGGGTGAATGGTTGTATGAGCTTTACCAGAACGGCTCATCTCGATGCATATTTCAACGAGATGTTACCGCTAAAGAACAGATCACCACAAAAATGACTTTGTCTACAGATGAGAAAAAGCGCTTTAGAACTTACGCCAGCGATTTCTCCGATAACTATTCCTCTCTCTTCTTGAGTGAAATGAATAGGAACAAGAGAATCTCTGAAGATTCCAAACTGAGAGTGTTCCGAGATGTGTTTGCTTGGCTGCATGGTCATCTGTGCATTTATCAGCCGAGTGCGCCAATCACAGATTTTCGCTACTATTACAATGCAGACTCTTTGGCGTTAATCAATCGCCTTATTCAGACATTTGATACGGGCATTAGCAATATCCACATTGAGGAGATCAGTCTTGCCGAACTTACAAAAATGCTGCCTGAGCCAGTATTCAATGACGTGATGGAGGACCTTCGTCAACGCATGGAGGACCCAAGCGTGTCTCATATCAGAGTTTCAATGCGCTCTGACACAAGTTTCTTCAATGTCGAGATGGATAGAAGTAAAGAGCCAAAGATCACTACTATTCGAATGAAACATGGTGAATCATTCTTTGACTTCGGCTTTGAGGATGAGTCTGATGGTACACGCCGTCTGTTCGACCTGATGGATATGCTATTGACAAAAACTGAAGATGTCGTATTCATTGTTGATGAGTTGGAGCGCAGCTTGCATCCCAAACTCACTCAGAAGTTCTTGGAACTGTTTAGTGAGTTACATAAAGATAAAAGAACACAGCTGATCTTTACAACGCACGAATCATCCATCATGGACCAAGAGCTCTTCCGGCGTGATGAGATTTGGTTTGTGGAACGTGCTGCTGATAACAACAGCTCTCTTTACTCCCTCGACCGATTTAAGGAACGCTATGACAAAGTTCTCAGCAAGGCATATCTGGAAGGCCGCTATGGTGCAATACCAGTCTTTTCAAGCTTTATGTTTCAGGGGGAGTGAATATGCCGCCAATCAGAACATACACAGACTGGAATAAACGTCCTTTTGATCATGAAGATAAAGTTGAACCTTTTCGGAAGTATGTATTCATTTGCGAAGGTGCAAACACGGAAGTCTGGTATTTTCGTAAGCTGATTGATCTTCGTAAACGTTTGGGTATTCATCCATTAATCGATATCCGGCTCTGGGAGAAGACGGAGAAAGATAAAGATATCTCGTATCCCAGAAAGCTCATCGAATTTGCAGAGTCCCGGAAGGCAGATGCTGAACTGGCGTTTGATCGGAATCATGACAGGATGGTCGTTATTTTTGACGCTGATATCTTCAGCGCAAAAGTTACTGGTTATGAGGATGTTGTGTCACTTGGGGAACAGTACGGTGACCTGCTAGGTATAACAAACCCGAATTTTGAGCTGTACCTGCTTCTTCACTTTCCTGGAGCTTATGAAGAAGATATACTTCCAAATTCCGATCGTTTGCTCAAAAACGAGAAAGTTGGCAACATGCGCTTGTCCTACTCTCTCCTGCTTGCTCGGACGGGTATAAACTCCAAAACCAATGAAGCAATTGGTAATCTCGCTGAAAGGGTTGAAACAGCTATTGAGCAAGAAAAGCATCTAAATCAGAATGTACACAATTGTTTAGGACAATTGACCAGCAACATAGGAAGCCTAATTGAGATGATACGTTCAGATAAAGCTCAATAACTGAAAATGCTTACCAACAAAGAATCCACAGTCGAACATGGCTGTGGATTCTTTATCTTTCACCAGATAAGCAT
>CAZMXF010000490.1:0-2264 GCA_964570015.1 uncultured Oscillospiraceae bacterium
CGTCCGCGCAGAACTTCCACAGCGCCTTCCAGCCGTCAATGGAAATGCCGCCGGCCGGGGAAGCGGGATCCGTGAAGGGATAGAGCATGGCGGAGTTGATGTTGGCGTTGGTGGTGCCGCCGATCTTGTTCTGGCGATACCATTTGAAGCCGCTGTTGATGACATCGGCCCAGTGATCAAAGTGGAGTTCCTCACCGTTGGTGACGAACTCGTCGGTGCGGTAGAGCATCAGGACGTTCTGGATGACAATGCCGTAAGCCTTGCCGTCATACTTGAATTCGCCGACCTGATCGGCCCAGGACGGAGTCCAGTCGGCGATCTTGAGGTTTTCATATTCGCCGTTGATGAGCTGGCCCCAGCGGGTCTCGTTCAGACCGAAGATCAGGTCGCCGTCTTTCTTCTCGTTGGCAGCCTGAACAGCAGCAGTGTCACCGGAGATGACGCTGTTGTCATCGATGCTGATGGTGAAGCCGGCTTCCTTTGCCTCCTGGATCAGCCAGGTGGTGCGCTCGGTGGAGTTGGAGTTGGAGTAAATCCGGATGGTATAGCCGGAATAATCCGCGTCGTCCGCTGCGAAAGCCGTCACGCCCAGACTCAGGCACAGTGCAAGTGCCAGCAGAATGGATAGTGCTTTTTTCATGTTGTTTCCTCCATACATTCTTATTTTCAGCGGCTCCGGAATCCGGAGCCGGAGAATACCGTAACAAACTCTTAACAAAAACAAAGTATACTCCGATTTGTGGAATCTGTCAATCGTACATCTTTTCATGACCCTGTAAAAACGGCCCTGTCCGGCATTATGAACAAGCACCCTCCCCCGGCCTGAACCGAAAGAGGGTGCGATTCTGTAAGAGAGAAAGCTACAGGGGGAGCGGATCAGACGCCGCGGAAGCAGAAGGTGAAACTCAGGTCCTGCCCGGCCGGGAGGAGATACTCGGGGTGCGTTCTGGCGCCCCAGCTGTCGTCACCGCCGACACCCATCTGCTGCCGCGCTGCGCGAACCACGGTGTAGTGGACCGGCGGAAGCTCATGCTCGTGGGCGGCGTTTTCCAGTTCATGCGGCGTCCAGGGCAGAACGTTCACGGAGAGATCGGTACCGAAGAACTCCATGCCGCGGCCTTTGCGATCCAGAACCCTCAGACGACGTACGCCGCAGTGGTTGCCGGACTCCTGCGGATCATTGTAACGGGCGAGGCAGCCGCGGACAGACTTTTCGTACCGGCCCAGCTTTGCACCGCGGAGGCGGTCGACATAGGTCTCCTCAGGACCGAGGCCGTACCAGCATACCCTGTCATAATCCGCATCCAGCTTGAAGAGCATGCCGAATTCGGGCATGTCGGGCAGCCCCTTGACCGCGTCATAGGAGAGCGTGGTCCGGATGGTGCCGTCGCCGAAGACTTCGTAATTCACAAAGCAGCTGCTTTCTGGCGCAGTGGGCATGAAGTAGTGATACCGGATTTCAACGCTGTGTGGGTGTTCCGTGACCTCGGGATAGAGGTCCCAGGTGCCCTCGTGTTTGGCCGTGACATAGAGGCTGGCGATCTTCCACTGGGCATAGCGCTGCGGCATGAGGCTGCCCTTGTCGTTGTCGGTGGGGGCGCGCCAGAAGTTCGGCATCGGAGTCGCGGCGATGAGTTCTTTCCCGGCAAAGACATAGGAGGTGAGACCGGGATGGATGGCAGAGAACTGTGCGGAGAAGTTCTTCCCGCGGACACCGACGTTGGATTTGCCCCGGATCAGGGTGAGCGGTTCCTCACAGGTAAAGGGAGAGGCCTGATGCGGGAACACATACTGCCCGAAGGCGATCTCGTGTCCGGCCTTTGCCCAGCTGCAGTCCTCCTTCAGGGAGAAGGAGACGGTGAGTGCAAACTCCGGTTCGGATTTTCCGAGACTCCGGGCGGCGTTGCGCCGGACCTGCATGGCCTCGGTGAACGCAGCAGGGAGCGGGAAAGAGGCGTCCGAGAGGGGAGGAACGGAAAGAGGACTCAGATCGACCCGGGCGACCTCCCGTCCGTCGGCCAGCAGCAGGGCCTCCGCCCGGAAGCAGCCGGTATCCGTAAAGAGGAAGCGGTTTTTCACCAGAATGCCGGATTCGTCGACGGAAACGCGGATGTCCTGGTAATTGAACTTGACCTCCTGCATCTTGGGCGAAGGGCTGCGATCGCCGCCGTAGACGATGCCGTTGCCGCTGAAGCTGTAGTCCGTGGGACGCTCGCCGTGGTCGCCGCCGTAGGCGAGGTACCACTGACCGTATCGGTTTTTCT
>CAZMXF010000491.1:0-2263 GCA_964570015.1 uncultured Oscillospiraceae bacterium
GTATCTCTTTCTTTTCATACAATTAATGCATATTAAGTTCCTTTCCGGACGTCCGCCACCTATTTTTTTCTTGCAAACCATCCTCTGAAGATACCGCCTTGTAACAAAGAAACTATTGTGAAGAATATATCTGCAAAAATGATAAAAACAAATGACGGCACCATGATCCTGGTGTAATGCTTGCCATACTTCTTCTGACGGCTTATGCAGTATGCAAGCCACAGATCGAAAGTAATGATGCCGCATCCAAAGATAAGGACTTCCAATGCCTGTTTTCCAAATTGAATCCATGGATCCGCTGTCAAAAATCCATCCCCGCAAATTCCTGACAACACTACATTCAGAACGGTGATCCCGAAGAAAACCGTGATCATGATGCGCATAACATTCATCATGACTCCACCGCCGATACCAAGTCCGCCGCACCACTCTATGCCGCTTCTGTTGCAGAAATTTTCCATAATCTGCATCAGCGGTTCATTTTGCCTGCCCTCGATAAACCCATTATTTGCGATCACATATACTTTGGATGACAGTTTATTTTCTTTTGCGAGGTTTTCCAGTTCTTTCAGGAACGGCAGGACATGTGAAGGAACCCCATCTACATAAAGCGGCATGCAAAAGACAATGCTATCGCTTTCGACTGCCTTTTCCAGCACCCTGTTGTAATCGCCCTTTGTCCTTAATTTTTCCTGTCTTTTCTTACCCGTCACAAAGCATTTCGTAAAGGCCATAATGAACCCTGACGCACTTAACCGTTTCTTTGGACTGCAATCTATAAAAAGTGTTTTCATAGGGCGGATACCTTCAGATCATTCTCAGAAGTCAAAAAAGAAACCTCAGAAAATTCATACCCTTCATTCAGCGCATTTCTCTCTACCATCAATTCCCAGGTTTTCATCTCCGCCGGAGTAATGTCGCCATAAATAAATACCTTTAACCTGTTGTGTTTCCCGTATCGCAGGGTATGGTGCATCTGTTTCCCTCTATAGGTGCTCATCGGCGTGGATGTTCCGATAGACCTGTCCAGTATATTCTTAACTGCGGGGCTGTATCCGCCATAGTAATTCTTCGTAATGATCACCAGATCATCAGCCTGCCCTATCACACGGCAGATCTGCTGCAGGGAATCTTTCAGATCACAGGTGGCAGGATTTTTTGTCCAGCAATGAAAACATCCCTGACAAGGAGCATATTTCCCGTCAGCCCATATCACCTGACTCGATATCCCTCTTAGTGATTCATCGAAATTCTGATCCAGATCATGGATTATAGTTTTCATATCAGCGTCCTTTTCTTGATGCAATCATACCCTCGAAGACATTTGTAAGCATCTTCTCGCTCTGCTTTGTATCATATTCCATGGAATTGTTCGCCAGCAGGCTTGCAAGCCCGTGTGCCACACAGAAAAAAGTAAGGAATATGTCCCTGGCTTCATCGATATCACAGTCCATTCCCTTAGCCATCACTTCCATGATCCCTGACAAACCCGGATTGTCCATAAGTGTCTCAACATCCAAGCCGCCAAATTTATCAGTCTGAAACAGAAAGCGGAACAGATTCTTTTCCTCGAAACCAAAGCGGACATAATTAAGTCCAAGCGCAAGCATCGGATTATTATCAATTTCCTTAGGCATAATAAACGCTGTATGATAATCATCCGCAAGCTTGTATGCCGCTTCCCTGATCTCATCCACAGTCTTGAAGCTGTATAGGACAGGCTGAGTGGAACATTTCAGATATTCAGCAATTGTTCTGGCATTCAGGTTCTCATGTCCATTTGTACGAATAACCTCAAACGACGCATCCTCAACCATCTTTTTTGTAATTCTGACTTTGGGCGGCATAGCAATTCCTTTCTTATTATCAGTGTTATATAATTCTTGTTATGTAATAATAATTATATTAAAATTTCTTGATTTATCAAGATTTTTTCAAAAAAATCGCAAAAAAAGTGACGACTCCCTTTGCAGGATCATCGTCACTGTGAAAAAAAGTATTCATTTGCCCGGATATCTGTATTCTATTCAATCATCTGAAAATGTCTCATAGCATCCTCAATCGCCTTAACCTTCTCTTCCGGACACCTCGGCTGTTTACTGTCCGGTGATTTCGGCTTATTATAGTTCTCCCGCTCAATAATCCCGTGCTTCTGCTTCACCTGCGCGATATTTAGATTAGTCACACGGTACCCGTACTTTTCTTTTATCCAATCCCGTATAGCGTTATAGGTAGCACCCTTCTTGAATCCGTCCGTGTCCAT
>CAZMXF010000492.1:0-2256 GCA_964570015.1 uncultured Oscillospiraceae bacterium
AGATGCTGCTGCGGCTGAACATCGACGAGAACATGCGGATCAAGGAGATGTCCAAGGGAACAAGGGAAAAGGCCCAGCTGATTCTTGTCATGAGCCGAAAAGCCATGCTCTATCTCCTGGACGAACCGATCGGCGGCGTGGACCCGGCGACCAGGGACTATATTCTCGACACGATCATCCGCAACTACAATCCCGAGGCGGCGGTAGTGATCTCCACACATCTGATCGCCGATGTGGAACAGGTGCTGGACGACGTAATTTTCATCAATCAGGGAAAAATCGTGCTGCAGTCCTCGGTGGATGGGATCCGCGAGGAGCATGGCATGAGTGTGGACCAGTATTTCAGGGAGGTGTTTCGATGCTAGGAAAACTGATGAAGCATGAGTTCCGCGCTACTGCCCGGATCATGCTGCCCGTGATGGGAGCGATGGTGGCGCTGGCTCTGTTGGCGAATCTCTCGATCCGGGGCCTTGCCGGAAACCTGTCCGACGTTCCGATGCTGCGGATCCTCTTTGTACTGATCATCATCTTCTTCAGTGTTGCGGTCGTCGCAACCATAGTCATGTCTCTGGTGATCATGGTCAGCCGCTTCTACAGAAACCTGCTGAAGGATGAAGGCTATCTGATGTTTACGCTGCCGGTGAGCGTGCATGAGCTCATCTGGTCCAAGCTGATCGTGTCCCTGGTCTGGTTCCTCGCAACGGCGCTGCTTATTTTCCTCGTGATGTCACTGATGGTCCTGAATCTCTCGGATACAAATCTCGAAATGATTCTCGAACAGCTGCCCAGCTGGGCTGAAATCAATCGTTGGCTGGACGAAACGGGGATCCGTGGCCAGCTCGTGACCCTTCTGATACAGGTTGTGCTTGGAACTCTGATCGGCATCTTTGCGGCTTGCCTGCACTTCTATGCGGCGATGTCGCTGGGCCATATGTTCAGCAAAGACAAGGTTCTCCTGAGTATCGTCTTCTTCGTCGGCATCAGCTTTGCCTTTAACATGATGGAGATGGGCTACGGGGTGATCGGCTTCGGACTCTTTGATTCCGAGATGATGCAGTTGGAGGAGAGTGCGAACACACTCCGATTTGTTTCCACAGTGATCTGGCACGGAATCATTCTGAGTGCCGTACAGTCTGCAGTGTTGTATCTCGCCACCTGGCTCGGACTGAAAAAAGGACTGAACCTGGAATAAGCCGGGAGACCGAAAAAATAGAAAAAACACATCCGCTTCCGGACAGGAGACGGATGTGTTTTTTCTCAGAGGAGATTACCGGGTGGTCAAACCGGATCGATGATCACTGCTTACGAAAGATAATTTACTCACGGAGAAGGAGAGATTCCAGCTCCTCCGGTGTGCGGACGAGGACAGATGCCCCGGCCTCAATGAGCTGTGCTTCGTCACGAAAGCCCCAGGTGACCGAGATACAGTCCATCCCGGCATTTCGGGCAGTCTGAAGATCGACTTCCGAATCTCCCACATAAACACACTGGTCAACGGAAAGACCGATCTGGGAAGCTGCCGTCAGGACCGTGTCCGGAGCGGGTTTGCGGCGGACAGAGGGGCTCTCCCCGACGGAGAGTTCCAGAAGTCCCGGGAAGAACGCGTCAGAGAGCTCCTGAACTGCGCGGTTGGGCTTGTTTGAGATGATGGCAAGGCGGAGCCCATGATCCTTCAGAGACTGCATCATCGGCAGGATCCCCTCATAGGGCGCGGTTTTGATGAGGCAATGGGCATCGTACCAGGGCTTGTAAAAGGCAAGTACGTTTGCCTCCAGCTCGGGACTGCTGCCCGCGGGAATGCTGTGGCTCACCAGAAAAGCGGCCCCGTTGCCAAGACACTGACGTACATGCTCGCGGGACACCGGGAGAAGAGAAAACTCCGCGAGGGAATGATTGATGGAATCGCAGAGATCATCCAGAGTGTCCAGAACGGTTCCATCCATGTCAAAGAGAACGGCTTGATACTTCATCAGATGAGGATGCCGCGCTTTTTCGCCTCAAAGCTCAGCTCGTCACGGAAGTCCGGATGAGCAATGGAGATCAGCTGTTTCACACGGGAGGAGAGCGTCTGGCCGCGCAGGTGGGCGATGCCGTATTCGGTGACGATATAGTCAACGTCATTCTTGCTGGTGGTGACGACGGCGCCAGGTGTGAGGATGGGCTTGATCTTGCTGATGGTGCCGCCCTTGGCGGTGGATGAGAAGGCGATAAAGCTCTTGCCGCCCTTTGACTGGCAGGCGCCGCGGACATAGTCAA
>CAZMXF010000493.1:0-2243 GCA_964570015.1 uncultured Oscillospiraceae bacterium
AGAATGAAGATCATCACGCCGAAGAACAGGGAGAGATACTTCCCAAGCTCATGCGGGTTGCTTTTATAACCCTCAACTGCAATATAAATAAGGATATTGCAGAGAATACCAAGCAGGAAGAGACTGAACAGACTGTCATCCAGCTTGATCTGACAGAGTGAAGCCGCCTTTTCACGCAGAGCAGGGGCAAGACGGGTCAGGTTCGCACATCCTGCAGAGAGACCGGTGCCCGCCAGATTCCCCAGCCAGATGATCGGCAGATCGATCGCATAGTTTCTGCTGTTCTGAAATACGTAACAGACCTTGCCTGTGAAGAGGTGAAAGCCGAAGGTACAGATGACGAAGAGGCCGATGGTAAAAGCAGCCGCACCGATCACTTTATTTTCCAGGGAGAGAAAGACGATCCCGCCGTACCCGACACAGAGTCCCGCCAAAACGGCAGACAGAAAAACTTTGCTTCTTTTCATATCGTTGTCCTCAAATAGTTCATCACAGAATCAGCGACAACCCGGGCGCGGGGGAGATATTCCTCCAGCATGGCCTGGGCCTTCGTACTCAGGGCTTCCGCTTCCGTGCAGCCAGGAAGCATCCGCGTGTTTACAAAGACATTCATGGAGGCGGATTCCAAAGCGCAGCAGGCAGCGAGGGCGGCGCAACCCACATCCGAGAGCAGAAGAACGCTGCACTTCCCGCGCAGGTCCTCCAGTATGGAAATCAGCTTACAGCAGCATTCCATCATCTCGAAAGGCGCTCTGCAAGCGTTCAGTGTGGCGGACTCCAGCTGCCGGGCATAACCGGGAGCGTTCTTGTCCAGCGAGTAGACGCGGGAGAGTGGCTCGAATGCGGCGGCATCCTCATCCATGAGCTCAAGCAGACGGAGACGAAGCGTATTGGTCTCAGCGATGATGGAGAGATGATCCTGCTCAAAGGGGAGATACTTCTTTTTTCCGATGGTCAGATTGGTTGCCATGGCGGCGAGGGCAGCGGCCAGAGATCCGATCAGTGCAGCGGTGCCGCCACCGCCCGGAGTCGGCGCCTTGGACATGAGCTCTTCGGTGAATTGATAGACACACAGAGCGGACAGATGCTCAGGCAGGGGAACAGGCATAAAATACGGTCCTTTCTTCGGTGATGACAGCATCCATCGGAATGTCAAAAACTTCGGTGCAGACTTTTTTCAGATGCTGGATTTCGAAAGCAATGAGAAGTTTTTCCGCGTTATGACACTGCGGGAGAAACCTGTCGAAATATCCGGCACCCATCCCCAGCCGCCTTCCCTCGTCATCAAATGCGGCACAGGGACACAGCACCAGATCAATCTCCTCCGGAGAAACAACAACCGCCTGCTCCGGGTCGGGAATCTCGATGCCGAAACGGTCCGTCTTCCAAATATCACCGGGCTTCAGGGCGAGCATCCGGGTGCGATCGGGGCAATAGGGATAGACAAGGGTCTTCCCGTCCCGTGTTGCCTGCAGGGCAAAGTCGCTCAGATCCGCTTCGCTGCGGAAAGCCCGGAAAAGAAAAACCGTTTTTGCCTTCCGGTAGACATCCAGATTGAGCAGCTTTTCGCAGATCCCGGAGGAAGCTGCACTGCGCTGCTCGGCAGACAGCCGGTCCCGCTTTTGCAGGACGGTGATACGCTGCAGCTTTTTCATCTGCTGCGGGAAGGCCGTCCTGACATGGCCTGCAAGGTAGAGCGAGCCGAAGGCCATCACGGGGAGACCGGAACCGAGTGCCTGAAGGATACCCTCTTCGATCGTTTCACAGGGCAGCGCGGGGAATCCCATTCCGGTGATCTCCTCCGCCAGGGCAGCAGCCTGAAGTGCGCGGGGACTGTCCGGTGTGACACAGAGAAAACGCTCCGCATAGGGGGCGATGAGCCGAAGAATCTGGCGGTAATCCTTGTCCGCCAATACGCCGATCAGAAAGCAGAACTTCTGTCCGGGGAGATAGTCTTCCAGATTCCGGACCAGAGCCTCGGCACATTGGGGGTTGTGCCCGCCGTCGAGAAGAAAGAGCGGGTCCCGCCACAGGATCTCAAAACGGGCCGGCCAGCGGACATCCCGAAGCCCTGCGGAAACAGCGTCTTCCGAAACCGCCCAGCCGCGTTTGCGCAGAGCATCGATCGTCTCCAGAACCACCGCTGCGTTGCGCAGCTGGTGGGCACCGAGAAGGGAGAGCAGATACTCCTGCCCCTTCCAGGAAAAACGTTGGCCGTTCAAATTATGGGTGAGGCTTATCAG
>CAZMXF010000494.1:0-2240 GCA_964570015.1 uncultured Oscillospiraceae bacterium
ACTTCGGCGCGGTCAACGCCTGCAGCCTGGACGGCGGCTCTTCCACCGTCATGTATTATAACGGCGAATACCTGAACTGGCCCTCGTCCGCCAGCGGTACTTCGCGCTACCTCCCCAACGCCTTTTTGATCCGGAGATGAGAGAGGAGTCCGATATGAAAAAACTGATTTGCCTTGTCCTCCTGCTCTCCCTGCTGCCCTGCCTGCTGCTCAGCGGCTGTGCCGACTCGGCGGAGCGCGCCTGGCAGTCCGGCCAGAAGGCACTGGCGGAAGAAAAATATGATGTAGCGATCACCTCGTTCCAGAAAGCCGGTTCTTTCCAGGATGCCGAACGGCTCCTGCTCTATGCCCAGGCTTCCCAGGATCTCGTGACCGGGAATTATGACAGCGCGGAAGCCGGTTTCCGTGCACTGGGTGATTTCAAGGACAGTCTCCTGATGGTTTCCTACAGCCGGGCCAGGGCGCAGGACGCACTTGCCCAGGCGGCCTTTTCCTCCGGAGATGCGGCCGGAGCGGTTGCCGCCGCAATGGAAGCCTATACGCTCTATTCCGCCCTCCCGCTGTTTCGTGACAGCGATACACATGCGGCGGACTGCCGGGACCAGCTCTATGCCCGCGCGACCGAATGGATGAATGCCGGCAGATTCGACGAAGCTGCCGCATGCTTTGAAGCGCTCGGAGACTGGCAGGACTGTGCCGGGCTGCAGACCTACTGCAAAGCCGCGGCGCTGGAGAGCCGGGCCTCTTATGTGGAAGCGGCGAAGCTCTTCTCGACGGTTCCGACGGTGCTCGACGCGGCTTCCCGGGCGGAAGCAGCCCGGACCCAGGCGTACCAGGCCGCCGTCAGCATGAAAGACCGCGGCGATTATGAGTCGGCCATCAGCGCTTTCACCGAGCTCGGAGAATATCGCGATTCCCTGTCCCAGCTCGACAGCGTGACCGGGCTTCTGGTCCGGGAGCAGCTGAAAGCCGGCGCTTATGCCGAATCGCTGAGAAAGCTGAACCTGCTCACCGATCTCTCGGTTTTCCCCTCAGTGGATCCCGCTTCCAGCGGAAATCTCCCCGCGTTTCTCGACAGCGTGGTCAATGTCTGGCTGAACGCGCATGCGCATGTCATGACCTCCTTCTTCGCCTGCAATCTGCTGCAGCCCTATCTGGAGCCCGGCGGAGAGCTGGATACCCTGACCCGTGCCGAACTGGAGAAAGAGGACGAAACGCCGCTGAATTACGGCTTTGTGTATCTCGGTTCCGAAGTGAAGGAGCTCCATACGCTGGATGAGAACTTCATCGCCGCGAAGGTCCTGGGCACCGGTTCCGTCTCCGGTCCGGAGGGAACTGCAGAAAGCGCGCAGGAGATGTGGATCCTCGTCGATTCTTCCCGCGGATATCCCTTGGCCGCTGCCGTCCTCCCGCTGAGTTGAGGCAGCCTCCTGATTCAGGCAAAACACCCTCCGATGCACTCATTTGAGCTGCACCGGAGGGTGTTTTTCGATGTCTGTTATGCTGTCGGTACTGTGCGCCGGTTTTATCGCTTATTTCTCAATGGCGTCCGTCTCGATGATAAAGCGCACGCTGCCGCTTTGGCCTTCGGCGATGCCGCCGAAGTTACAATACTCCAGATCCGCCGCCCGCATCGCATCCAGCTCCCGCGTCAGTCTCCGGAGTTTCCAGCCGCCGGCGTCCGCCAGCTCCGCGATTCCGTCCCGGAAGGCAGCGTTTCCGTCCTCCAGTTTGTGCAGGCCCTTGTTCAGCGTGGTCCCCGCGTCCATGAGGCTCTGCAGCACAGCGCCGAGGTCGGTATTCTCCGGAACCTTTCCCTCAAGGTTCCCGGTCATACTCGCGATCTTCCCGAGGAAGCCCCGGATAATCTCCGAATCCCGGATCGCCGCGATCGTTTCTGCGGCAGTCCGTGTACTCTCTGCCGCGCTGCCCATCGCTGCTGCAGCCTGTTCCAGGATTTCACTGCCAACACCGCCGATATGATCGACAGCCTCCTGAGCTTCTGCCAACCGCGCTTCCGCGTCATCCAGCGCAGCTTCCACATTCTCTGTTCCCGTTACTTCTCCGGAAGAGACTCCCAACTGATCGACGCCGCAGACAACGCCGTAAAGTCCTTCCGTTCCCCCGACATACAGATTTTCACTCAGGGCAGACAACTCATTGCGCAGTTCCTCGTCCTCAATGGCTTCGATTCTGCTCTGCAGTTCATCCTGGCCTGCAACATAAAGCCCTTCCTGCCCG
>CAZMXF010000495.1:0-2238 GCA_964570015.1 uncultured Oscillospiraceae bacterium
TTGTGTTTTACTATACATCTCATTTCTGCATCTTCCTTTGCGCTTCAAAGAAGCCATTGTATTGCCTGATTTTTACCCTGATCTATATTCTGCTGTTTCGTATCCTAAACCTATTTCTTTCATTGAATCCATATCAATCTGAAACAGTCTGCACTAAACCCATGCCTTTTATTTGATAAAGTTTATTTATTATATTACTTTTTTGCTGCAATTACAAGGTAAAGCCGCATATTTACCTTGTAATCGCAGCATAGTTCATGGATTAGCTAGCAGGCCAGATGAATCCGGTCTCTTTTGCTTACGAAGGAGGCATGCTCATGGGCCTTGCGTATAAGTGGATGGCGTTTGGGGTAAAAAAAGCAGGATCGCTATCTTGTAAAAATAGCAATCCTGTTCTGGCGGAGGGTAAGGGATTCGAACCCCTGTGAGCTTTCGCTCTAACGGTTTTCAAGACCGCCCCGTTATGACCGCTTCGGTAACCCTCCGTAAGCACAGGGATTATAACAGATTTTGTCTCGCAGTGCAAGTATCTTCCTGGTATAATCCCTGTTTCTTTTTATTTCAGGAGCAGCTTTTTCGCGTTGTTATAGATTTGGGTGCCGGCTTTCTGACCGTATTTTTTTACTACGGCACGGTAGACAAGCTGTTTCATATTCTTGTCCGCACGGTATTTTTCTGCCTGTGTCTGGATAAACTCCACCGCGGAGGCCGTGATGCCGGCAGCCTCCAGTGCAGCTGCAGTAGCAGCGTCCAGAGGCTTTATTTCCGTTTTCTGCTTTGGCTCCCCAGGTTTTACTTCAGGCTGTTTCACGGAAGATTTCGGTTCAGCGGGCTTTTCCTCCGAACGTGTTGTGGCAGGCTTTGTTTCGCTGGGGCTTTCGATCGCAACCGGAACTACCTGGGCAGGAACCGTATCTTCAGCGGATTCCGAAGCCGTTACTGCACTGGTGTCTGGAACAGCGGGAACAGAAGCAGTCGTCTGCTGCTCCTGTCTGGCGCCGCGCTGGCGCTGGGAGCGCTGACGGCTTCTCGTTCTGGACTGTGCTGGTCTTGCCGCTTCCTGCTTCGGTTCGGCCGGAACAACTGCGACAGGAGTAAGCACGATGTTCGCTGAGGGCTCTTCGTCCGGACCGGGTACAGGTGCATCCGCTGCGGATTCCGCAATGGGAACTGCCTGTTCCGTTGCGGCTTTCGGTGAGTGGGTACGGCGTTGCTGATTTGCCGCCGGCTGAGGCTGAGCCTTCACTGGTTCGGCCTTCGGCTTGAGATCGGTCGTTTTCCGAATACGGACTCGAAGACCGTTGCCCCGCTTATTCCAGAATTCCGCCACTTTGGCAAAACCATTGTCGTTGCTCACGATGTCATAATAGAGTTCCTGCGGACGGGTACCGATCAGGTAGCCAAGATAGCTTACCAGCACGAGGTCGAGGCTCTGTTTTCCGCTTTCGGCTTCGATGAAATGCAGCTGTCCGCTGCGCATACCGGCGAGGGCCGACATGCTGATCTTGGCGACGTTACGGGTGAAGAAGCAGTAAACCGCATCCTTATCTCCGAGGCGCCCAAGAGCACTGAAGCCCTCTTCATGGACATTTTCAAAATCAATCAGATAGATCATTTAGAGAATATAAACCTTTCAAATACAAAACTAATAATACTAATAATAGAGTTACCCATCTCCTGTTACTCAGCGCCGCCAGGTTCTCGGCATCAGAAGTACCAGGATCGGATAGAACTCCAGCCGTCCGAGCAGCATGGCCAGAGACAGCAGGAGCTTGCTGCGGACCGAGAAGAACGCGAAGCTTCCAGCTGGTCCGATGATCGGAGTCATACCCGGTCCTACATTAGACAGGCAAGACAGAGACGCAGTAAAGCAAGTTGCCACGTCGGTTCCGTCCAGAGAAAGAAGGACCGAAAACAGCAGGAGCTGCGCAAAATACAGCGAGATAAAGGTATAAGTCGCACGGATGGTCTCATTTTCCACACGCTGACCGTCCAGCTGTACCCGGACCACGTTGCGCGGCCGGCTGATTCGCTTCAGATCGGCAATCGCAGACTTAAAGAGAATCATGATGCGCGAGAGTTTGATGCCGCCTCCCGTACTGCCCGCACAGCCTCCACAGAACATCAGCAGGATCAGGACCCACTTGCAGATTTCCGGCCAGCGGGTGAAATCCGCCGTGCCGAAGCCTGTCGTGCTGATCAGTGCAGCCACATTGAAAAACGCATCATGCAGCGCAT